>JAGPDF010000010.1 GCA_018057705.1 Thermoanaerobaculia bacterium
GAAGATCGACGGCAGGACGAAGAGGATCCCCGCCGCGAGACCGCCGCGAATTCCGTGGAGCGTCCAGCCGATGTAGGTCGCGAGTTGCTGAGCTTCAGGTCCCGGCAGGAGCGAGCAGAAGTTGAGCGCGTGCAGGTAGCGCGGCTCGTCAATCCACTTCCTCTCCACGACGAGGTCGCGGTGCATCATCGCGATCTGCCCGGCCGGCCCGCCGAAGTTCACACAGCCGAGGCGCGCCCAGTATCGAAAAGCCGTCGCGAACGACGGCGTCGGGGGCGAAGTCCGAGGCGGGGCCGGGGCCGGCGGACCCGGCTCCGGCTCTGGCGCTGCGATCATCCGGGCGACCAGGCGGGCGCGACGAGACGCCGCCGGCCGTCGCGCGACTTGAGGATCCCCGGTTCCTCGAGATCCTCACGATCCCAGAGCTGGCAGGTCACCTGCTTGTGCATCTGGTCGAGACCTTCGCAGTAGTTCGAGAAGATGCAGCGCCGAACCTCGGCACCCCGCCCCACGCGGACCTTGCGGAACCAGTCGGGATCGGCGAGCGACTGGCGCGCAGCGGCGATGATGTCGGCGGCGCCGGCGGCGAGCAACGCCTCCGCCTGCGCGAAGCCCGAGATCCCACCGGCGAGAACCACCGGAGTCGTGAAGCCGGCGCCGCGCACCGCGGCGCGGATCGCGGCCACCGCGGCCACATTGCGCCCGAACGGCCCGAAGGCGTCCGAGATCGCCGTCGGCATGCACTCGTAGCCCGAAGGGCCGGTGTACGGATAGGCCGACCAGCCGACCTTCGGCTGCTTGGCGTCCTCGAACTTTCCACCGCGCGACAGCGACAGGAAGTCGACCCCGGCGCGCGCGAACTCGGTGGCGAAGAACGCGGCGTCCTCGACCGTCCCTCCCCCACCCTCGACGCCGATCTTCTCCTTGGCGAGAAAACGGCAGCCGACCGCGAGGCCCGAGCCGACCGCGGCGCGAACGGCAGAGAGAACCTCGAGCGGCAGCCGCACCCGGTTCTCGCGCGGCCCGCCGTAGCCGTCGGAGCGCGTGTTGAGCGGCGAGAGAAACGACGCCATGGTGTAGGCATGCGCAAAGTGGAGTTCCACTCCATCGAAGCCGGCGCGCTTCGCGCGCAGGGCCGCGGAAGCGAACAGCGGTGGCAAGACCGCGGGCAAGGAACGCACCGAGGGAACATGGAGATCGGTCACCAGCTCCCGCGCTCCGAACTGCAGATCGTGCCACTCGCGCTCCGACAGCACTTCGCGCAACTCGGAATCGGTGAGCGTCAAGAGGGCGCCCCGAGCTTCCACGTCTCCCTTTACCGAGAGCTTTTCTTTCAGGGAGTCGGAGATGTTCAGGAATCGGGAAAGGAAAACCTCCCGCTCAGGCCGCCGCCGAATCGAAAGAAAATCGATGATCTGAAGAAAGACCTTCGATCGCCCGCCGCTCGCGCGGTGGACGGTCGAGACCAGTTCAGTGAGCCCGGGGAGAAACCGATCGTCGCCCGCGCGCAGCAAGGGGCCGCTCGGCACGTCGCGGATGCCAGTCGCCTCGACGACGATCGCCCCCGGCTCGCCGCGCGCGAAGCGCTCGTACCAGGCAAGGACCTCGGGAGTGACGAACCCATCCTCGGTGGCCCGCCAGGGCACCATCGCCGGCACCCAGGTGCGCTCGGCGAGCCGCAGCGGCCCGACGTCCACCGGCTGGAACCAGCGCGCCGCCGCTGCCGCCTCGGCGGTCGGCCAGGCCGGCTCCGGCAGCGCGTGCCGGATGCGCTCGGGCGGTTTCCACATCGGAAGAGTCTAGCGATGAAACGAAAAGGGGGACACGATCTCTCGTGCCCCCCGTTGAGCTCTCGAGCGAGCCGGCCCGCAGCTGGCGCCGGCGAGGCGGGCGGCGACGCCCGGATCAGACCGCGCTGCGCCTGCGCAGCACGAGGAACGCCGCGCCCGCGAGCGCCATTCCGAGCAGGACCACTCCCCAGCTCCCGAGGGTCGGGATCTCGATGATCGAAGGCCCGCCGATTCCCGGGTCACCACTCGCATTGAGGACGATCTGCATGTTGGCGAAGCCGAGCGCGCCGGTGGGCGTCGGGACGACTGCGCCGCAGGCCGGGGCCTGAAGGTAGGACGGAGCGCTCTCGCCGAGGTTGTTCGAGCCCATGAAGAAGGAGTGGCCGGCCGTCTGTCCGTTCGGAGTGAAGACTTCGAGGACCATCTCGAGAGCGCCCGCCGGAACGCTCGCGGCGAGCGGTACCGTGAGAACGGTCAGCGCCTGGTCAGCGAGGTCCACCGCCGCCGTTCCGACCAGAGTGAGCGTCCCGCCGGGGAATGCTGAGCCGGTGTTGGAGTAGACGTTGACCGTCATCGGCTGGGTGATTCCCGCGCCGACACCGGGCGCTCCGGCGGCCGCGGACTCGATACCGATCTGGACTTCACAGACGTCGAAACCGTCCGGATATCCGGACATGTCGTAGGCACGGAAGTAGCTGTTGTCGGTGTGCAGGCCGCCGGTGTTGCAGCTGATGCTGTTCAGGGCGGCGATGCTCTGCGAGGTCGACCGGGTCAGGAATGTCGAGCCGCAGCCGGCGCCCTCCGCGACTCTGCTGCCCACCTGCCCGGCGACGCCGGTCGGACTGGCGGAGAATGTCGCACCCCAAGACGCAGAAGCCAGCAGGCCGAGCGCCAGCGCCCCTACCATCCAAGTTCGAGCCCTCATGCGGAATCCCCCCGTCTAGAGCCAGCAGAAAAGTGCAGTAATTTCAATATGCAAGATTACCATCAATGGTCCTGAAGGTCGCGGCCGGGCCCGCCCGGCCCCTCGGGACGCAGGAGATCGCGCGCGATGACGAGGTGCTGGATCTCGGAGGTTCCTTCGTAGATCCTGAGTCCCCGCACTGCGCGATAGAGCCGGTCCACGACGCTCTTCGCGAGCACGCCGCGGCCACCGAGGATCTGCACCGCGTCGTCCACGATGCGCTGCGCCGCCTCGGTGGCGAAGAGCTTCGCCATCGCGGCCTCACGCGTCACCCTGGCGGCGCCGCGATCGCTCTCCCAGGCGGCGCGAAAGGTGAGCAGGCGCGAGGCCACGAGGTCAGTCGCCATGCGCGCGATCTTGGCCTGGATCAGCTGGAACTCGGCGAGCGCTGCGCCGAACTGGCGCCGCGAGCGGGCATGGGCGATCGCCTCTTCGAGCCCTCTCGCGGCCATCCCACAGGCCGCGGCAGCGACGGTCGGCCGCAGCATGTCGAGGCTGCGCATGCCCAGTTTGAAGCCCCCGGTCTCGGCTCCCACGAGCGCCGAGGCCGGAATCCGGCAGGCTTCGAAAGCCAGCTCGCCCAACGGATGCGGCTCCGAGAGCACGTAGGGCGCGACGAAGCGCAGACCAGGAGTCGCGGCCGGAACCAGGAAGCAGCCGATGCCGCGCGCCCCCTGCGAACGGTCGGTCGAGGCGAAGACGCAGTAGAAGTCCGCGATCCCGGCATTGGAGATGAAGCTCTTCGTACCCTCGAGCACCCAGGAGTCGCCCTCGCGGCGGGCCGTCGTGGCGATCGCGCCGACGTCCGAGCCGGCTTCCGGCTCGGTCATGGCGAAACCGGCGATCGCCCGGCCGGCGGCGACCAGAGGCAGCCATCGGGCGCGCTGTTCGGCGCTGCCGGCGAGCGTGATCGGCATCGATCCGAGACCCTGCAGGGCGAAGAGGGCATCGGCGAGCGGCGAGGCCCAGCCGAGCGCCTCGCGAATCAGGCAGAGCGAGCGCAGCTCGGGCTCGCCAACCTCCCCGATCCCGCCAGCGGCTGCGCGCTCGGAGCTCCCGGAGAGGGCCGCCGGAACGACATGCCTCAGCAGGCCCTCGTCGCCCATGGCCTCGACCAGGCCGCGCGCCGCGGTCCGCGCGGCGGCATCGTCGGCCGGCGGTTCGAGGGCCGCGAAGCGTCGCGCGACGATCT
Source organism: Thermoanaerobaculia bacterium (assembly GCA_018057705.1). Taxonomy (NCBI): domain Bacteria; kingdom Pseudomonadati; phylum Acidobacteriota; class Thermoanaerobaculia; species Thermoanaerobaculia bacterium. The sequence goes on from JAGPDF010000010.1 coordinate 3,947, forward strand.
CCTCGAGCTGCATGGCGAGCTCGAGGTGCCGCGGTTCCAGGAAGGCCCGGATCGGCCGCGTGCCCTTCATCGGAAGTCCGGTTTGCGCTTCTCGCGAAAAGCCTCGTAGGCCTCCCGGAAGTTCCCGTCCTGCATGCAGATCGACTGGATCTCGACCTCCGCCGCAAGCGCCGCGTCGAGGTCCATCGCCGCTTCGCGATAGAGCATCCTCTTGGTCACTTCGAGCGCGAACGAGGGGCCCGCGGCCAGCTTCAGGGCCCAGGCACGCGCCTCTTCCAGGATCCGCTCCTGGGGAACGACGCGACTGTAGAGGCCCATGCGCACGGCGGATTCGGCGTCGAGGAAGTCGCCGGTCATCAGCAACTCCGTCGCGCGGCCGAGACCGACGATGCGCGGCAGCAGCCAAGAGGCTCCCATATCGGCGCCCGACAGGCCGACCTTGGTAAACAGGAAGGCGATCTTCGCGCTCGGGGCGGCGATGCGAACGTCACAGGCCGCGGCGATCACCGCCCCTGCGCCAGCCACCGTTCCGTTCAGGGCGGCTACGATCGGTCTGCGGCAGGCGATCATCGACCGGATCAGCGCGCCGGTGGCGCGGGTGAACTCGAGCAGGCCGCGGGCGTCGGTCTCGAAGAGCTTGCCGATGATCCCCTCGACATCGCCGCCCGAGCAGAAGGCGCGACCCGCGCCGGTGAGCAGGATCGCGCGAACTCCAGGCTCGATGTCGAGCGCGTCGAAGGTCGTCTTGAGCTCGTCGTAGACGTCGAAGGTGAGGGCGTTCAGGCGCTCGGGACGATCGAGCGTGATCGTCGCCACGCTGGTCGCGGCGTCGAACTGATAGCGGAAGCTGGTGGGCTGGATCATGGTCGTGCTCCGATTTCGGGAGTGTCGGGAACTGGCAGCTGCGGTGATGCACCGGGAGAGAGGGCCGCGGTGGCCTCGATCTCGACCAGAGCGCCGGGTTCGAGCAGGCCCGCCACCTCGACCAGCGCCATCGCCGGAAAATGCCGGCCGACGACCCGGCGGTAGGCCTCGCCGACGGCGCGCAAGTCACCTTCGTAGAGCTTCCGGTCCGTGACGTAGACCGTCAGCCGGCAGAGCTCGTCCATACGGCCTCCAGCCTCCACGACGACGGTGCGGATGTTCTCGAGCGCGCGCTCGAACTGCGGCACGAAACCGCCGGGTGCGAGACGCTGCTCGCGATCCCAGCCGACCTGACCGGCGACGAAGAGGAGGCGGCTCCCCGCCGGCGCAAGGACTCCGTGGCTGAACCCACGCGGCGCTCCGAGCGCTTCGGGATTGATCATCACCAGTCGCAGGCTCATCCGAGGAATCCTCCGCCGTCGATTCCCAGAGTCTGGCCGTTCACTCCCCGGGCGCGCTCGTCGCACAGCATCACGACGAGAAAAGCGACCTCTTCCGCGGTGATCAGCCGGCGCTGCGGGTTGGCCGCCACGAGCTTCTCGCGCGCCGTTTCGGCCGTGACGCCGGCGCGCGCCACGATCCGATCGACGGAGTGATCGGTCATCGGCGTGTCGACATAGCCGGGGCAGAGTGCGTTCACGGTGATCCCCTTGTCGGCGAGCTCGGCGGCCAGGGACCGGGTGAGGCCGACGAGCGCATGCTTGGTCGAGGCGTAGGCCGCTATGTAGGGCGCCCCGGTCCGCCCGGCGATCGACGCGATATGGAGGATCCGCCCCCACCGCCGAGCGACCATACCGGGCACGAAAGCCTGCGCGCAGAGGAACGGCCCGGTTGCATTGACCGCGAAGAGGCGGTTCCACTCGGCGAGCTCGACTCTGGCCAGCGGCGCGGAGCTCGCGATGCCGGCGTTGGCGACCAGGATGTCGACGGCGCCGAATCGCGCCTCGGCGGTGGCGCGCAGCCGCGCGACGGCTTCGGGATCCGAGACGTCGCAAACTGCCGCTTCGGCGCTCGCACCGGTCCGGCGGATCTCCTGCGCCACGGCCTCGATCTCGTCGGCACTGCGGGCCGCGACGACCACCCGAGCACCGGCCTCCGCCAGGAGCCGGGCGGTGGCGGCGCCGATGCCACGGCCGCCTCCGGTCACGAGCGCCACCCTGCCCTCGAGACCGACCTGCACCGTGGGTCGCGTGCCGACGGACACCCGGCTAACCGCGGGCTTTCAGGAGGTCGCGAATCTCGCCGAGCAGGCGCACATCTTCCGGCACGACCACCGGGGCCGGCGGCTCCGGCTTGCGCAGGGCATTGACCGCCTTGACCAGGAGAAAGACGCAGAAGGCGAGGATCAGAAAGTCGAAGGTCGCCTGAATCAGGCTGCCGTAGCCGAGCAGGACCGGCGCCTCGGCAGTGCCGCCGATGGTCAGGGCCAGCTTCGTGAAATCGACTCCGCCGAGGAGCAGTCCGAGCACCGGCATCAGGACGTTGCCGACCAGCGACGAGACGATCTTGCCGAAGGCTCCCCCGATGATCACGCCCACCGCCATATCCATCACGTTGCCGCGCTGAATGAACGTCTTGAACTCCTGCACCATTGCCATAGAAGCCTCCCCATCAAGGTTGTACTGCGCGATGTTCGTCCACTTCAGGTGACGCCGCTGCTCTTGCGTTCCGTCCCAAGACGATTCAGCCTAATTCTGCACGCACCGCCTCGGCAAGGATCCCGCCCAACACCGAGACGAGCGCCCGGCCTTCGGCGGCCGAGGCCGCCGCCGGGTCGCCGCAGTAGGCAAGATCCAGACCGGCCTCGAGGAACGTCGTCTGGCCCCGCTGCGCCGCCTCGACGAGAGATACCGGCAGCGGCGGAAGGTGCTGGCGCGCCGCATCGTCCACCAGGTCGGGCCGCTCGGCGAGCACGATCGACGACTCGTAGCGACCCGCATGGCACGCTCCCGAGCGAAACTCCTTGCCGAGCCGCTCAGCCAGTCGACGCCGGGTGAGATCGGGGAAAGCCACTTTGAGCCGGCCCGCCGCCCGGAGCGCGTGGACCGCCGAGCGCAGGGCGGCGATCTGCTGCGGATCAAAATGGGAATTGGCGAGCGCCAGCATCGCGACACCGCGCTGCGCGATCGCCGACCCCAGATCCACGACCAGTGCGGTCAGGGTCTCGGGACGGATGGACAGGGTTCCCGCGTGGGCGTTCGCGAACGGCGCCGGCGCATAGGCCAACGGGGGCAAGATGAGGACAGCGATGCCCTCTGCACCGAGCCTTTCGGCGCCGTCCCGCGCCATCGCCTCGGCGATCCAGACATCGGTTCCGACGGGCAGATGGGGACCGTGAGCTTCGATCGCTCCCAGCGGCAGAATCGCGACCACGGGTCCCCGGGAGCAAGTGTCGTCAAGCTCGGTGAGGCTCAGCTCCTGCCAGTTCATATCGCGGCGATGCTAGCAGTCGCAGCGCCCGCCAGGCCGGCGCTAGCGGCGAGAGGGTCAGGGAATTCCGAGCCGCTTGCGCTTCTCCCAGAGGCCCTTGCGGCTGATGCCGAGCAGGGCGGCCGCCTTCCCCTGGTGCCCACGGCTGGAATCGAGGGCGGCGACGATCGCCCGGCGCTCGGCTTCGCCGATCGAGATCGGCGCGCCCGAGCCGCTCTCCACCGGCGGAGGCGGGTCGAGAAGCGGCCCGTCGGCGAGCAGCAGGGCGCGCTCGAGGAGGTTGCGAAGCTGGCGGAGATTCCCCGGCCAGCCATGGTGCTTCATCCAGGTCCAGGCGCGGGGAGTGAGATCGAGACCGGGGCGCGCGAAACGCTCGCCCAGGTCGAGGACCATCGCCGCGACGATCTCCTCGAGCTCGGCGGCGCGCTCGCGCAGCGGCGGGAGGATGAAGGTCAGGACCTCGAGCCGAAAGTAGAGGTCGGGCCGGAACAGGCCGCGCTCGACGCGCGAGACGAGGTCGTGCGCTCCGATCGCCACGAAGCGGACGTCGGCCACGGCCTCGGATCCGCCGAGCGGCGCATAGCGACGCTCCGCGAGAAGGCGCAGGAGCTTCGGCTGGCTGGAGAGCGGCAGCTCTTCGACATGATCGAGGACCAGGGTGCCGCCCTCGGCGCGCGCCACTCGCCCGGCCTGGCTGCGCTCGGCACCGGTGAACGCGCCGGCGCGAAAGCCGAAGAGCTCGCTCTCGAAGAGCGCCGCCGGAATCGCCGCCGGATCGAGCTCGACGAGCGGCGCCGCAGCGCGCGCGCCGGCCGCGTGGATCCGGCGCGCGAACGTCGAGCGTCCGGTGCCCGGTTCACCGAGAATGAGGACTGGAGAGGAGGAGGCTGCGACCTGCTGCAGGGAAGAGGCGGGCCCGGGCGAACCTGGCAGACTGGCGAAGAAGGAGTCCATCGCCGGCCGCCCGAGGCTCACGGGATCTCTTCCGGATCGGGCGGAACGTGCGGTTCGCCCGGAGCGTGCGGGAGGTGCGGCTGCCCAGGGCTGGGCGGCGGCGCGAAGTCCGGCGTCACGTCCGGCGCATCCTTCCAGAGGCGTTCGAGGCCGTAGTAGTCCCGGCGCTCTTCGAGGAGGGAGTGGACGAGGAAGTCGCCGTAGTCGAGCAGCACCCACTGCGCGGCGCTGTAGCCCTCGATATGCAGCGCGCGGACGCCCATCTTGAGCAGCTGTTCCTCGACGGCATTGGCGATCGCCTGCACCTGGCGCTCGTTGGTGGCGCTCGCGATGATGAAGTAGTCGGTGAACGAGGTGACCGGCTCGAGGTGGCGGACGCGAACGTTCTCCGCCTTCGTGTCGTGCGCCGCGGCGACGGCCTCGCGAACGCGCGCCCGTATGTCTTCAGAGGAGGTGACGGCGGCGCGCGAGGGTAGGGTCATGGGTAGAGGCGGTACTTCCGCAAGTATCGTACCACCCGCGGCGGCAACCAGCCGTCGGGGATCGGCTCGCCGGCTGCGAAACGGCGACGCACTTCGGTCGACGAGACAGCGATGGGCGCGTTCTCGATGAAATGGACGCGCCCCGCGTCGATGGCGACCGCGAGCTCGGGCGCGAGACCCGGTTCGAGACCGTCGAGGCGGAAGCCCGGGCGGGTGAGCACCACCAGCCGGGCCGCATCGACGATCTCCCGCCAGCGCACCCAGGTCGAGATTTCGAGAAAGGAATCGGCCCCGATGAGCAGATGGAGCTCCGAGTCAGGTTCCGCGGCGTGAAAAAGCGCCAGTGTCTCGACGGTGTAGGCCGGCCGGTCCTGCGTGAGCTCGTGAGCGGAGACCAGCAGATCGGCATGGTCGAGGAGCGCCAGCTCCACCATGGCGAAGCGCGCCAACGCCGGCGCGAAGCTGCGCCCGGGCTTGTGCGGTGGAGTCGCCGTCGGCAGGAAGACGACCCGGTCGAGACCCAACCGACGCTGCGCCTCGAGCACCGGCTCGATGTGGCCCTGGTGAATCGGATCGAAGCTGCCGCCGAAGAGGCCGACCTTCAAGGCGCGGTCTCGAGCCGCTGGTTCTCCTGTCGCGGCTCTTCGAGCCTCGACGCCTCGAGCCGCAGCACCTCGAGCCGCTTCGCCAGCAGGGCGATGAGCGGTTTCAGTCCCTGGCCGGTCGCTGCGCTGATCAGCATCAAAGGCAGCTTGCGCGCGGCCGCCGCCGCCTCGAGCTCGACCCGGCGCTCTTCGCGCATCGCATCGAGCTTGCTTCCCACCAGGATCCGGTCGCGGGTCAGCAGATCGGCGCTGAACTCCCCGAGCTCATGCTCGATCGTGGTCAGGTCCTCGAGGGCCGAACCCTCGGCGGAAAGATCGACCAGGTGCAGGAGGATCCGGCAGCGCTCGACATGACGCAGGAACTGGACGCCCAGGCCGGCACCCTGCGCAGCCCCCGCGATCAGTCCCGGGAGGTCGGCGATCACGAACGGGCGCGACAGCGGACCCTCCGCGACGACACCGAGATTCGGAATCAGGGTGGTGAACGGATAGTCGGCGATCTTCGGTCGCGCTGCCGACACGACGCTGATGAGGGTCGACTTGCCGGCGTTCGGCAGGCCGACGAGGCCGACGTCGGCGAGCAGCTTGAGCTCGAGCCGGAGCCGGCGCTCCACTCCTTCGGTCCCGGGATCGGCCCGGCGCGGCGCGCGATTCGTCGGGGTGGCGAAGTTCTGGTTGCCGCGGCCACCCTTGCCGCCGCGGGCGACTTCGAGCCGCTGCCCGTCGAGCAGCAGCTCGCCGAGGATCTCGCCGGTATCGTCGTCCATCACCACCGTGCCCATGGGCACTTCGATGACCAGGTCTTCGCCCGACTTGCCGGTGCGGTTGCTGCCGAGGCCGTGCTGCCCGCGCTCCGCGGCATAGATCGACTGGAATCGCAGGTGGTAGAGAGTGTTGAGACCTTCGTTGGCGACCAGGAAGACCGAGCCGCCGTCGCCGCCGTCACCGCCCGAGGGGCCGCCGTGCGGGATGTACTTCTCGCGTCGGAACGCGACGCACCCGTTCCCACCGCGGCCAGCGCGTACCGGTATGACCGATTCGTCGAGAAAAACCACGGAGGGAAGGGGGTGCCGGAAGCCCGGCGGGACTTGAATTAATTGACGGGAAGGATGTGCACGAACATGCCACGCTGACCGCGATTCTGGAACTGAACCGTTCCATCGATCTTCGCGAACAGAGTGTCGTCCTTGCCCAACCCGACGTTGTTGCCCGGATTGTACCGGGTACCACGCTGGCGGACCAGAATCGAACCGCCCGTCACCTTCTCGCCGCCGTACTTCTTCACGCCGAGCCGCTGGGCGTTCGAGTCGCGGCCGTTCCGCGTGGATCCCTGACCTTTCTTATGTGCCATTGACGAAAGCTCCTGAAGGGGTTCTGCTCAGATGACGATGTTCTGGACGCGGACCTTGAGATAGTCCTGGCGGTGCCCGGCCTGACGCTTGTAGCCCTTGCGCCGGACCTTCTTGAAGATCCGCACCCTGGGACCACGGGTATCGTGGAGCAGCTCCGCCTCGACGCGCGCACCGGGAATCACCGGATTGCCGACTCGGGTACCGCCCTCACCGTAGACCAGCAACACGCGATCGAAGACGATCTTCTCGCGCTCGTCGCCCTTGCGGGGCTCGATCGGGAGCAGCTCGACGTCGAGCACGTCCCCGGCCTGCACACGGTACTGCTTTCCACCTGTTTCGATCACAGCAAACATGACGACACACCTCTTTCGCCGCACTGGTTGCGGGCCGCAAAGCTTACCTGCCCGGAGCGGCCGCCGTCAACCGGACCCGCCACACCACCCGCAATGCCGGCATCCGCCCCGGAATTGCGCTGGTAGGCTCGACGCGTGCTCACCCGCGCCTTCGAGCTCGCCACCGCCACGGCCCTGGCCGCGCGCGGGCTCAGGGCGACGACCATCCTCACCGGCGAGGGCTGGAGCGTCAAGTGCTGGCGAGGCGGAAATCCGGCCGGAGAACCGTGGCTCCTGCTGCACGGGCTCGGCGCGACCGCTGCTACCTATCTCCCTTTATTGCCGCAGTTGCAGCCTGACTGCAACCTCCTGCTGCCGGAGCTCTCGACGCTCGGCGGCACGCGCGGTCCGCAGCCGGCCATAGGCATCCCGCAAGCCACCCGCGCCCTCTCGGGGCTCATCGAGCAGCAGTTCCCCGGCCGGCCGGTGACGGTCTGCGGCATCAGCCTGGGGGGCTGGATCGCCGTCCGGCTGGCGCTCGCCCGCCCGGAGCTCGTCGCCCGCCTCCTTCTGGTCGTCCCCGGGGGCTACCGCGAGCAGGACTGGGAGCGCATCGGCCGGATGGTCCGGGTCGAGACCTACCGCGACAGCGCGGCGATCTGGCAGGCGCTCTTCGCCCGGCCGCCCCTGCTGCTGCGGCTCGGCCGCCCGCTCCTCTACCTCGCCTATCGCTCCGAGGCGGTGCGCGCAGCGCTCGGCGCGCTACGCGAAGAGGACGCCTTCGGGGATGCCGAGCTCGCCAGGCTCACGATGCCGGTCGGCCTCGTCTGGGGGGCCGAAGACCGGCTCTTTCTCCGCGAAGCCGGCGAGCGGATGGCCCGCGCCATCCCCAACGGCCGCTTCGAGGCGATCGCCGACGCCGGGCACGGCGTGCAATGGGAGAAGCCGCGGAAGTTCTTCGACGCCGTCCGGGCTTTCCGGCGCGAGCGCCCCTTGTCCTAGCGGCGGCAAGCGGGGCAAGATCCCGTCGGAAGGAACCGCCCATGTCCCAGCCCGATTTCCTCATCTGCCTCAACTGCGAATCGCCCTGTTACGTCTTCGAATGGGGCGACAACGGCTGCGAAGAGGCCCTCTGCCAGGTCTGCGGCAACGACGAGCCCGACCAGTTCGCCACCGAAGACGACTTCGACGCCATCGTCATCGACCACGGCGAGAAGCAATAGGGTGGATCGCGTTCAATCCACTCTGGAAGCCTGCGAGCAGCTTTCGCGCCGACTCGGCGTCGTTGCGGTGCATCTCAGTCGCGAGCCGCAGCTCGCCTTGCGGGCTTGACTCCACTTCCAGGGTTCGAATGAGCTCCGCTCGCAGCTCCTCGGAAAGCTGCTGACCGAGGTCCCGCCCCAGCAGTTCTGCGCCAGCGTGCTCGATGTCGAAGTCGTCGCGGTCGGCGAGCTCCGAAATTTCGACGAAGGCGCGCTCCTGGTTTCCGGCCTCGAAGTACGTTCTCAGAATGAGATGCAAGTCTCTGGCGTCTTTGCCTGGCTCCACGAGACGCCGGTCTCTCCAGGCAAGCAGCTTCAGCATCGCGAGTGCGGCGAGCGATGCCACTGGGACCGCGACATCGCCCGGGAGGCGGAAGGTCACGGTGGAACGAAAGGCCTCCGCGAAACCGACGAGGTTCATCACGTGGCTTCCGTCGGGAGGCCACGCAATCGTTCTGTCGCGCCGCTCGATTCCCCCGAACGGGACGAGGTCGACGGAGATTCCGCCGGAATGAACGAAGCGGTGGGGCCGTTTCGTCGATGGCGCGTGGAATCCAGAGGCGACCAGCGCCGCTGAGATCCTGTGAAACGCCTCCCAATCTTCACATTGGACGGCGCAGTCGATATCCGCAGTCGCGCGAACGGGGCCCATGTAGTGGGCAAATTGCAGCCAGAGATCTCTGGCAAAGGCCCCGGCGACAAAGATCTCCGCTTTGGCCCCCTCACTCGCCCTCACGACGTCGCGGACGACGTCAGACAGCGGCGCGAGCGCGGTATCGTTGGAGAGGTTGATCAATCCACTCATCCCGGAGTTTTCGTGCGGTTTCGATGGTCCGCGCATCGCCGATCGCCAGAAGCTCCGCGTAGACGAGGACCGGCGGCGCGGCGAGCTCGGGCAGCGGCACCGGGGTCTCCATCGCCGGCTCCCCGAGACCAGGAGCTGTCAGTTCGGGCTTCCAGAATATCTGGCGAATCTGCACACGCCCCCTCGCGTCCTGACGCAGGCCGAGCTCTGCAAGAAGTCGCGGCGTCGGTTTGTCGACCCACAACGTCAGCGTTTCCGGCTTCAGGTAGCGCGTGATCAGCGCAGCCGCCGGCTCGCCACCCCAGACGGCGTCAAACCTGCGAGGATCGATGTCGCGCCACTTCTCAAAGGCTCTCGTTTCGTAGCGACCCAGCAGGAGCTTCGGTTGGAGATCGCGCGCATAGCCGAGAGCCCACTCATCGAGAAGCCGATCCAGCTGAATCAGGCGGCGACCCGTACGCCCCTCTCGGTGAACGTAGCCGTCCTGAATCAGATCCCGCATGACCCACTGGACGGTGCCTAGAGCCACGTCGGCGACCTGTGCCAGAGTCCGGTAGTCCTTCTCGACGAGCTCGGGCCGGCAGAGGAGGGTGAAGATCACCTTCAGTCCGGTCGGCTGGAAGGCGCGGCGGGTTTCGCGTTCGATCTGAATTCTCCGGGTGTCCTTGCGTCCGGTGACCCAGACCAGCATTCCCTCGCCTCGCAGGTAGGCGTTGCCCTCCATGTCGAGGAAGCAGACCTCGCTACGGCGCAGCTCTTCCGCGAGCTCCGGATTGATGTAGTCGGCGAGGAGGAGACCGGGGTGCTCGCGGTGACCCAACTGAGCGACGATCGCTCCGACCTGAGCCGTTCGCGGACGAATCTTGATCTCGACGATGAACGTCGTCTTCCGCTCCCCCTCCCCGATCTCGACCACGGCATCGGGGCGGTCTTGGCCGAGCGCTGGATCAGCCTCTAGCAGCTTCCACTCGAAATCGTATTCGTGGAGGATTCGAGCTGCGCCATCCAGCAGGCGCTGCTTGTGCCTTTCGAAGCGCTTGGCGTGTTTCTCGTTCATCATTTCATCTCGTTCGCGATTCACGAACAATGGCCTCAGGCAGAACAAAAATGTCCAGGCAGCTGCGCTCGTTCACGTCAGCGTCTTGTTCATAATACACGAACGGCGCAATATTGTGAACGCAACGGGCGGCGTTCGGCGCCGAGGTGGTCGGGACCCGGATCCGCCGCAGCCAGCAGTTGAAACGAGCAGCTGGCCTTCTAGATCCGTTCGTCGCCGAAGCCGACGCCGACGGCGCGGGCGGTGGCGACGAGCTCGCCCTGGGGGTCGACGAGTTTCTGGCCGGCGGTCGCCTGGTCGAGGGAGACCTCGGCGACCTGGCCGTCGCGCAGGCAGACCATGGTGCCGAAGCGGCCGCCGGCGGCGGCCTCGGCGGCGCGGCGGCCGAGGCGGGTGGCGAGGATGCGGTCGTACGGCACCGGCGAGCCGCCGCGCTGAAGGTGGCCGAGGACGGTGACGCGGATCTCGTGCTCGATATGCGGCGCGAGCTCGCGCGCCAGGCGATCCCCGGCGCCGCCGAGGCGGGGATGACCGTCGCCGGCGTCGGCCAGGCGAAAGGACCGCTCCCCGCCTTCGGGCACTGCGCCTTCCGCGACCACGACGAGCGAGTAGGACTGGCCGCGCGATGCACGCTCCTCGATCTTGGCCTCGACCGCGTGAATGCGGTACGGAATCTCCGGAATCAGGATCACGTCGGCCGCCCCCGCGAGGCCTGCGTGCAAGGCGATCCAGCCGGCGTCGCGCCCCATCACCTCGAGGATCATGACCCGGTGGTGGCTCTCGGCGGTGTCGCGAAGCCGGTCGAGAGCGTAGGTCGCGACTTCGATCGCGGTCCAGAAGCCGAAGGTGTAGTCGGTCGCGGCGAGGTCGTTGTCGATCGTCTTCGGGACGCCGACGATCGGCAGACCGAGCTCCGAGAACTGGCGCGCGATGCGCAGGCTCCCGTCGCCGCCGATGACGATCAGGGCATCGAGCTCCGCCTCGCGGGCGTGGCGCACGACCTCGGCCGAGCGGTCGACGCGCGCTCCGCCGGCGACCGGCGGGTCCGGGAGCATCGCGAACGGATTGCAGCGGTTCGTCGTGCCCAGGACGGTGCCCCCCTTGTCCACCAGGTCGCGAACCTGGGAGCTGGTGAACTTGCGGTAGCGGCGCTCGAGGAGCCCCTCGAAGCCGTCGAGCACACCGAGCGTCTCGATCCCGCCGAGGCGGTCGGCGGTGCGCACCACGGCGCGAATGACTGCGTTCAATCCCGGCGCGTCGCCGCCGCCGGTGAGCACGCCGATCCTGCGGATCCTGTTCATGACGTCGATTCTAGCGGTCGCCGGGATCTTGAGGGGCGGCAGCGGTCCCGGCGGGCGGTTGCGCCACGCTGAGCGGCAGCGCGACGCGGAAGATCGATCCTCTGCCGACTTCGCTTTCGAACGAGAGCTCGCCGCCGTGGGCGCGCACGACCCGCTCGGCGATCGCGAGACCGAGCCCCGACCCGCCTTTACGGGTCGAGAAGAACAGCTCGAAGATGCGCTCGCGGATCTCATCGGGGATGCCGGCGCCGTTGTCCTCCACCTCGAGCAGGACGCGCGGACCCTCGCGGCGGGAGCGCAGCACCACGCGCGGCGGCCGGCCCGTGCCTTCGCTCGCCGCGAGCGCGTTCTGCAGCAGGTTGATCAACAACTGCTGGAGCTGCTCTTCGTCCACGCGGACGGCGGCTCCCGGCGATTCGTCCGTGACTTCGAAGATCGCGCCGCGCAGGGCGAACTCGCGCGCCACGACGTCCCGCGCGCGCTCCAGGAGCTCCGCTGCCGGGACCGTTTCGAGGCGCAGCGCGCGCGGCCGGGCGTAGCTCAGAAAGTCGCTCACCAGGCGCTCGAGACGGCCGATCTCCGAGCGCGTGATGGCGAGGAGCTTCTTCTGCCCCGACGCCGCCTGGGCGCTCGCGAGGTCCTCCTCGAGCATCTGCATGTTGAGACTCAGCGAGTTGAGCGGATTGCGGATCTCGTGGGCGAGGCCCGCCGCGAGCGTGCCGAGATAGGCGAGCCGCTCGGCCTCCGCGGCCTGCGCCTCGAGTCTCTGGCCGCGGCGTATCAGGGCCGAGATCAGGAAGAAGGCGAGGATGAAGATCGCCACCGTCAGCCCGCCGATCCATGTCGTCTGCCGGACGAGCTCCTGACGCAGTTCGCCGATCCGGCGATCCATCTCGAGCGGGCTGATGCCGATGCGCAGCGACCCGAACTCGCCGATCGGCACGGTGACGTCGAGCGAATTGACGGCGCTCGACGGCAGCTGCACCGCGCGGCTCTCCTGGCGCTCCAGGGTGCGGCTCTCGACCCGGGGCGTCCCGGCGGGCAGCTCTCGCTCGGCGCTCGCGGCGCGAGCAGGGGCGGCGATCTCGGTCTCGCGACGCTCTTTCATCACGAGCACGCCGTCGCGGTCGGTGATCTCGACCGTCTGGACGATCTGGCGCTGGCGCAGGACCGAATCGATGTAGGTCTGGGTCTCGCGCTCGAGGGCGACCGCGGTGAAGAGGTCGCCCCCGGTGCTCTCGGCGCTCCCGGCGATGCGGCCGGCAAGATCCTGCGCCTCGCGCCGGGTTTCGAGCAGGACGCGATCGAGCTCGCGCCGGGAGAGGGTCTGGAAGATCAGCCAGGAGAAGAGCGCAAGATCGCTGAGGATGAAGAGCCCGAGGAGGGCGAAGATGATCCAATTACGCCGGGATGGGGGCCTTCTGGGCCGCGGAAACACCTGAAAATCATAGCACCGGCGCCCGCTTGAGAGGCTAAGTCAATGAAAAGGCGCAACTTGGGCTGAAACGTAACATCTTAGTCGCCAATCAGCAGATTTTTCTCGAACTGGAATATTCGAAGAAATCTTAGCGTTACACACTACGAACCCAAGCCCAGATCCACCCGGATCGTGGGCCATCCGACGAAAGGAGAAGGACCATGACGACTGGACTGATTCGCTTCAACCCGGAGACCGACCTCTTCCGCGGGCGGATGGACCGTCTCTTCAACCAGATGCTGAACAGCCCCTGGACACCGGCCCTGTCGGAGGACGTCACCAATCGCGGTTTCCTGCCGGCGGTCGACATCCGCGAGACGCCGGAGAACCTCACCATCACGGCGGAGCTGCCCGGCCTCGACAAGAAGGATGTCTCGATCACCCTCGAGAACCAGGTGCTGACCATCTCCGGCGAGCGCAGCTTCGAGAAGGAGGTCAAGGACGAGACCTGCCATCGGATCGAGCGCAGCTACGGCACCTTCTCCCGCTCCTTCACGCTGCCGGCGAACCTCAAGACCGACAAGGTGGACGCGAAGTTCGACAAGGGCGTGCTGGTCGTCACGGTGCCCAAGGCGGAAGAGAGCAAGCCGCGCAAGATCACCATCCTCTGAAGTCGTTCCGGAGGACGCCCCCTCCACCGGAAGTCGGTGGAGGTCGGCGGGGGTCAGCGGGAGCCGCGCCGGCTCCCGCTTTTCTTTTGCGGACGACTTCTCTACGATCCTCGTTCCATGGCCCACAGTTGCGCCTCGAAGGGTCCGTTGGGCAGACCAGCCCCGACGGCTCGCGCCCTGCCGGGAGTCCTCGTTCTGCTCGTGGGCTTCGTGCTCGGCTGCGGCGCCGACAGGCCGTCGGCGGCGCCGGGCACGGCGCGCGCCGCGACCGCCGTCGGCGCCACCATCGCCGACCTGTCCGGAGTCAACGAACTGGTGGCGAGCGACATCCAGTTCACTACCGACGTGCTCGACCAGCTCTTCGTCCAGTTGCTCGACGAGCAGGCCGACTTCGCCGATCATCCGCCCACATTCGCTCCCGAGCTCGCCAGGAGTTACGACTGGTCGGACGACCATCTCGCCCTGACCTTCCATCTCCGCGAGGATGCCCGCTGGAGCGATGGTGTTCCGATGACCGCCGAGGACGTCCGCTGGACCTGGCAGGCCCAGACCTCTCCGGAAGTCGCCTGGAGCTACGCAGACCAGAAGGACGGCATCACGGACGTCGAGGTGGTCGATCCCCACACCGTCCGATTCCGCTTCAAGGCGGCCTACTCCCACCAGCTCACCGACGCGATCGACGGCAAGATCCTGCCGAAGCACGTCTGGGGCCAGGTGCCGTTCGCAGCGTGGCGGGAGAGCGCCGCCTGGTTCCGCGACCACCTGGTGACCAGCGGCCCGTTCCGCCTGGCTGAGTGGCGGCCGGGCGAGGAGCTGGTGCTGGTGCGGAACGAGAACTATTTCGACCCGGCGCTTCCGAAGCTCGACCGGGTGATCTTCCGGGTCGCCCCGGACGCTGCGACGCACATCGAGCAGTTGCTCGCGGGAACGCTCGACTTCGCCTGCGGCATCACTCCGTCCGATGCGGCCCGCATCACGGACCGGAAAGACCTGCGGGTGATCGCCTTCGACAACCGGCAGTACGACTACATCGCCTGGAACCTGCTGCGGGCTCCTTTCGACGACCGGGAGATCCGCCGCGCCCTGACCCTTGCGATCGACCGGCAGGCCCTCGTCGACACCCTGTTCAAGGGCTATGCGCGCGTCGCCTCCTCGCCGATCCCATCGAACATCTGGGCGCACGACCGGACGCTCACGCCCCTGCCGTACGCTCCCGCCGAGTCCCGGCGCATTCTCGCGCAGCAGGGCTTTGCCGACCGCGATGGCGACGGAGTCCTCGAACGCGATGGCCGGCCGTTCGCCTTCGAGTTGACCACAAACTCCTCGAACCGGATCCGCACCGCGGCCCTGGTGTTGATCCAGGAGCAGCTGCGCCGGGTGGGCGTCGCCGCCACCCCCCGCACGATGGAGATCCACGCCCTCACCCAAGCCAATCGGGGGCACGAGTTCGACGCCACGGTCTCCGGTTGGGCGATCGACACCACGCTCGATTTCAGGCCGTACTTCCATTCGACCGAGAGCGCCGGCGGCTACAACATCGGCAGCTACGGCAACGCCGAAGTCGACCGACTGCTCGACACCTCGCGGCGCGCACCGAGCCCCGAAGCTGCACTTCCGGACCTCGTCCGCCTGCAGCAGATACTCCATGCCGACCAGCCCTACACTTTCCTCTGGGAACCGCAGCGCCTGTGCGCTGTGCGCGCCGACCTCGAGGAGGTGCGGCCGAACGCCCTTTCCGCCTATTTCAATCTGCCCGAGTGGCAGCGCCGCGCGTCTCCAGACGGACCGTGACGCGCGCGCTGCTGGCCAGGTTCGCGTCGGCGCTGCTCGCCTGCTGGATCGTCCTCTCCGCCGTCTTCTTCCTCCTCCGGCTGCTTCCGGGTGAACCCGGGGCCGCTTTCGAGGATCCGCGCGTACCGCAGGAGCAGCGTCTCCGCCTGCGCGCCATCTACGGCCTCGACCGGCCGCTCCCGGAGCAGTACCTGCGCTGGCTCGGCGGGGTGGCGCGCGGCGAGTGGGGATACTCGCTCAGTCAGCATCGGCCGGTCGCCCAGATCCTCCGCGAGACGGCTCCGAACACTGTGCTGCTGTCGGCCGCAGCTCTCGCCATCGAGCTCGTTCTCGGCCTCGCGCTCGGCATCGCCGCGGCCCGGCGAGCCGGCTCGTGGTTCGACCACGGGCTGCGCGCTTTGTCGCTCGCCCTCTGGTCGCTGCCGACCTTCTGGCTGGGGCTGATGCTGCTCGCCGCTTTCGCGGTCGCGCTGCCGCTCTTCCCTCCCGGGGCGATGCACGCGGTGGATGCCGACGGGCTCGGCCTCGGGCGCCGTAGCCTCGACCTCGCCTGGCACCTCGTGCTGCCCGCCGCCGCCATCGGGTTGCCCGGCGCCGCAGCGACGGCGCGCTTCGTGCGCTCGACGGTCCTCGAGCGGTTGGGCGAGCCGTTCGTGCAATCGGCGCGCGCCCGCGGGCTCTCCGAACGCCGAGTCCTGTGGACGCACGCGCTGCGTGCCGGACTGGCGCCGATCGCCCAGCTCGCGGGCCTGTCGCTCGCCGCTCTGCTCTCCGGCACGATCGCGGTCGAGGTCGTCTTCGGCTGGCCCGGACTCGGGCGCGCCACGTACGACGCCCTGGTGGCGCGGGACTATCCGCTGCTCCTTGCCGGAACTGCGCTATCCGCCGCTTTCGTTCTCGCCGGAAGCTTCCTCGCCGAGGCGCTGCAGGCCTGCCTCGACCCGCGGCTGCGCGATGCCTGAGATCGCCCCCCGGGCCGAGCGGAGCGACTCGCGGACCTTCCGTGCCGGCTGGGTGCTGCTCGCTTTCATCGTCGGCACGGTCGCGCTCCTGCCGGAGCTCTGGCCGCGCTCGCCCGATCGCCAGCTCGACCCGGCCGCCGCCGGGCTCGCCCGGCCCGGCAGCCGCTTCGACATCGTCCCTCTGGCGGACGGCCGTACCCTCGCCGCCGTCGCGATCGAAGTCACCTCCTCGGAGGTCGTGCTGCACGGGCAACCGCGGCCGACACGGGTCGCGCTCGGCGACCTCGCAGGCGCCATGGACTCGCAGACTTTCCCGCTCGGCAGCGACGAATTCGGCCGCGATGTCGCGGCCCGCGTGCTCGCCGGTGGGCGTGTCTCGCTCGCCGTCGCCGGCTGGACCGTGTTGCTGATCTGTCTGGTCGCGGTCCCCCTGGGCGCGCTCTCCGGCAGCGCCCCGCCGGCGGTCGACCGCGTCGTCTTGCGGACGCTCGAAGCGCTGCAGGCATTTCCACGGCTCTTTCTGCTCCTCGGCCTGGCGGCGATCGTGCGGCCGGGCGTGCTCTCGATCGTCCTCATCCTCGGCCTCACCGGATGGATTCCGATGGCCCGCCTGGTGCGCGCCGAGGTGCGCGCCCTGCGCGACCGCGAGTTCGTGCTCGCGGCGCGCGCCACCGGCGCCGGGCGCGCCAGGGTCGTCCTCCGCCACTTGCTCCCCAACGCCCTCGCGCCGGCACTCGTCGAAGCCTCGCTCGCCGCCGCCTCGGCGATCGTCAACGAAGCGGCGCTCTCGTTTCTCGGATTCGGGCTCCAACCGCCGTCCGCGAGTTGGGGAAACATGATCGCCGACGGGCGTTCCACGCTCTCCGCCGGCTGGTGGGTCGCCTTCTTCCCCGGCGCGGCCCTGGCGCTGACGGCGATCGCCTTCAATCTGGTCGGCGAAGGGCTGCGCGACAAGCTCGATCCGCGCGCGCGCGTTCGGGCCTCTCTCCAGGGTCGCCCCCCCGCCGCCCAGGATCCGTCGCCGCAGGTCTCGTCGCAGGTCTCTTGATGCTGGTCGGGGACTTCGACTTCGAGCTCCCCGCGAGCGCGATCGCTCAAGAGGCCGCACCGCGCGGCAGCAGCCGGCTGCTGTGCCTCGACGCGGCGGGAGCCGCGCGCCATGCCGGCATCGGCGACCTGCCCTCGATCCTCGGGCCGGGCGACCTCCTGATTGCGAACGACACGCGGGTCATTCCGGCGCGCCTCTTCGCCCGCCGAACCGCGCGAGAGGGATCAGAGGCCGGAGAAGGAGCCCGAGTCGAGCTTCTTCTGATCGAGAAGCTCGGCCCACGGCGCTGGCACTGCCTCGCGAAACCCGGCCGCAAGGCCCGGGTCGGGACCCGGCTGCGCCTCAGTGCCGAAGTCTCCGGGCTCGTTGTCGCCAAGGAGGAGGACGGCCGCCACACCGTCGACTTCTCGCTCGAGATCGAGCCCCACCTCGAAACTCTCGGCCACGTGCCGCTGCCGCCCTACATCGCACGCGCCGACCGGCCCGAGGACCGGGCGCGCTATCAGACGGTCTGGGCGCGGGAACCCGGGGCGATCGCCGCCCCGACCGCCGGCCTCCACTTCTCGGAACAGCTCCTGCAGCGCCTCGACACGCGCGGCGTCGAGCGCGCATTCGTCACCCTGCACGTCGGCATCGGGACCTTCAAGCCCGTGACGGCCGA
The DNA here is from genome assembly GCA_018057705.1 of Thermoanaerobaculia bacterium. NCBI lineage: Bacteria > Pseudomonadati > Acidobacteriota > Thermoanaerobaculia > Thermoanaerobaculia bacterium. The sequence goes on from JAGPDF010000010.1 coordinate 22,001, forward strand.
GCTCGTGCACGAGCACCGCATGGAGCGCGAGCGCTACGAGATTCCACCGGCGACCGCCGCGGCGATCGCCCGCGCCCGTCGCGAAGGACGGCGGATCGTCGCCGTCGGCACGACGGTGGTCCGCGCTCTCGAGAGCGCCGCTCTCGCGGAAGCGCCCGCGGCCGCCGCACCGGCCTCGAATGCCGCGGCTGCCGCCGGCAACGTTCCCGCCGGCGCCGGAACGACCGCGATCTTCATCACGCCCGGGTTCCGCTTCCAGGTCGTCGATCTCCTGCTCACCAACTTTCACCTTCCCCGTTCGACCCTGCTCATGCTGGTCTCGGCTTTTGCCGGCCGCGAGCGCGTGCTCGCGGCCTACGCCGAGGCGATCGCCCAGGGCTACCGCTTCTACTCCTATGGCGACGCCATGCTCGTGGAGCGCCAGCCGCCGCCCTGAGGAGTAGAATCGGCATCAACCTACCGCTCGAAAGGAGAGCCCGCCATGTCGACTTCTGTCCGTGGATTGCGCAGCTCGTTACCCGTCCTTCTTCTGACCCTCGCCCTGGGCCTGGTCGCCGGGCCGATCGCCGCCCAGCCCTACGGCGCCTGGCTGGCGCTCTCCGGCGCCAACTCCACCTACATCTCGGTGCCGCACTCTTCGAGTCTCAATCCGACCGACGGCTTCACTTTCGAAGCCTGGGTCGCGATCACCGACAGTGACGGCTGCACGAGCATCGCGGGCAAGGACTACACGCAGGCCTGGTGGATCGGCGTCTGCGGTACGACGCTCAGAAGCTACCTGCGCGGCTCCGGCTCCAGCCGCGACGGCGGCGTCGTTCCGGCAGGAAAGTGGACCCATGTCGCGGTCACCTGGGACGGAACGACGCGCCGCCACTACATCAACGGCGAGGTGGTCGCCTCGTTCGCCCAGGCCGACGCTCCCACGACCAGCACAGCCGCGCTGCGCATCGCCGGCGACGTCTCCTGGCAGTACACCCCGGCGGGCGCGATCGACGAGGTCCGGCTGTGGAACGTGGCGCGCACCACGCAGCAGCTGCGCGACGCCATCAACGAAGCGATCCTCGCCGACACGGCCGGACTGGTCGCGACCTGGGGACTCGACGCCAACGAGGACGACGTCACCGGGGACCATGACGGCAACGGCATCGGCGGACCCGGTTACCTCACCTTCCCGGTCGCGCCGTTCTGTGTCCCCAACGCCACCACGCTCTGCCTCGACGGGCGCTTCGCGGTGAGCGTCGAATGGCGCACCGCCAGCGGTACGGGCGTCGGCACGGTCGCCGGCTGCGGCACCGACGAATCAGGGCTCTTCTGGTTCTTCCATCCGCTGAATTGGGAGATCCTGGTGAAGTCCGTCAACGCCTGCGGCCTGAACGACCGCTACTGGATCTACTCCGCGGCGACCACCGATGTCTTCTATCGCATGACGGTCACCGACGTCTCCGGCGGCGCCTCGAAGACCTATTTCAACTATCCCGGCGCGCCGGCGCCGGCGGTCACCGACTCAGGCGCCTTCGCGACCTGTCCCTGAGGACGGAGGCGACGGCGGCAGCGACCTCACGATGCGGCTCGCCACGATTGCCGCGCCGAAGCCGTTGTCGATGTTGACCACGGCGACGCCCGGCGCGCACGAGTTGAGCATCGTGAGAAGTGGCGCGAGACCGCCGAACGCGGCGCCGTAGCCCACGCTCGTCGGCACAGCGACGACCGGGGCAGCGACCAGGCCGGCGGCGAGCGCCGCCAGGGCGCCGTCCATGCCGGCGACTGCGATGACGACCTGTGCGCGCCGCAGGGCCGGCAGGCGGTCGAGCAGGCGATGCAGGCCGGCGACGCCGACGTCGGTGAAGCGCTCGACCCGGTGGCCGAAGTGCTCGAGGCAGACCGCAGCCTCCTCCGCTACCGGCAGATCGGAAGTCCCGGCGGCGAGGAGAGCGATCTCGCCCGCCTCGCTCCGGGGCTCGCTCCCCAGCGTGACGATGCGCGCCCGTTCGTGATGGATCGCTCCGGCGAACTCCGACGCGAGTCGAAGTCCGGCCTCGCTCGCGAGCCGGGTCACCAGAAAGCGGCCGTGCGCCGCTGCAAAGCGGCGACAGATTGCAACGAGATCCTCCCAGCGCTTGCCCTCGCCGTACACCACCTCCGGATGCCCCGTGCGCAGCTCGCGGTGGAGGTCGAGCCTGGCGAAATCGAGATCGGCGAACGGCAGCTCGGCCAGGTCGGCGAGTGCCTCCGCCGGCGATCGCAGGCCGGAGGCGACCTCTTCGAGCAGTTCCTTGAGTCGTTGCGGCTTCATGCGCCGGCAAGCCGGTCGGCGCCACCGCTGCGGTACCCCGCGGGCTCGAGTGTCGCGCCGCGGAATCCGAGCGCGAGGAGATCGGGCACCAGCTCCCGCCAGATCGACGCCAGCCGACTCACCTCGTCGCCGCCCACCTCGACGCGGGCGCTGGCCTCATCGTGCCGGACCCGCACCACCCGGAAGCCGCGCGCCAGCAACAGGCTCTCGGCGCGCTCGACCCGACGCAGCTTGGCCAGAGTCACCGCCTGCCCGTGCGGGATCCGCGACGACAGGCAGGCATTCGCAGGCCGGTCCCAGGCCGAGAGGCCGAGGCCGCGCGCGATCTCGCGCACCAGCTCCTTGGTCACGCCGTGGGCGAGCAGCGGACTCTCGACACCCTGCTCGCGCACCGCGCGGAGGCCGGGCCGGGCCGGCCCGGGATCCGAGGCGTTGGTGCCATCGCAGACCCGCGAGATACCCCGTTCGCGTGCCAGGCGGACCATCGTCCTCATGCGCATCCCCTGGCACACATAGCAGCGCCAGGCGGGATTGGCCACGTACTCGGGGTCGTCGAGCTCGGAATAGGTTACGACCTCGTGTGCGATGCCGATCTCGATGGCGAGCGCCCGCGCCTGGTCGAGCTCGGCTCCGGCGAGGGTCTCCGCCGCTGCGGTCACTGCCAGCGCCCGCCCGCCGAGAGCGCGCGCCGCGAGCGCTGCGACCACCGCGGAATCGACGCCGCCCGAGAACGCGACCAGCAACGGACCACCCGCGGCGAGGTCCTGCTCGATCCCCCGGCGGAGGCGAAGGGCGTGCTCGTTCATCCGCCGCAGTGTAGCCCGGCTGCCGTCCGGCCGCTGTCCGCCGCCGCCCGGTTCAGAGGCGGCTCTCGTCGGCAGCCGGTGGCGACAGGGGCGGCCGGCCGGCGCTCGCGAGCTTCGACAGCAGGACGGCGGGGTCGTTCGCCACCTTGAGCAGCCCGCGATGTCCCGGGCTGACGAAGCCCTCCTCCACGGCGCGATCGAGAAACGCCAGCAGGGGATCGTAGTAATTGCCGACGGTGAGCAGCCCGCACGGCTTCTGCTGCAGCCCTAGCACGACCCAGGTCCACGCTTCGAAGATCTCCTCGAGCGTCCCCAGCCCGCCGGGCAGTGCGACGAAAGCGTCGGACAGCTCGGCCATCTTCGCCTTGCGCTCGTGCATCGAGTCGACGAGATGCAGCTCCGACAGTCCGGCATGCCCAACCTCGCGATCCATCAGGAAGCGGGGCAGCACGCCGACCACCCTTCCCCCGGTTGCGAGCGCGGCGTCCGCGAGGACACCCATGAGACCGACGTTGCCGCCGCCGTAGACGATCGTGATGCCTCGCCGCGCCACCTCCCGCCCGAACTGAGCCGCCGCCGTGCGGTAGATCTCGCCGCGACCGGCATGCGACCCGCAGAAGACGCCGAGGCTCTTCATTCAGCGGCCCGCGTACTCCTCCACGGGAGGACAGAGGCAGACGAGGTTGCGATCGCCGTAGACGTTGTCGATCCGGCCGACAGCCGGAAAGAACTTGCCGTCCCGCACCCACTCGCGCGGGAAGATCGCCTGCCCGCGTGTATACGGACGATCCCAGCTCTCGCCGGCGATGACCGCGGCGGTGTGCGGGGCGTTCTTGAGCGGGTTGTTCTTGCGGTCGATCCTGCCGTCTTCGACCGCGCGGATCTCCTCGCGGATGGCGATCATCGCTTCGCAAAAGCGGTCGAGCTCGCGCTTCGACTCGCTCTCGGTCGGCTCGATCATCAGCGTCCCGGGTACGGGGAACGACATGGTCGGGGCGTGGAAACCGAAGTCCATGAGTCGTTTGGCGACATCTTCGGCCTCGATTCCGGCGCTCGCCTTGAACGGACGCAGGTCGAGGATGAACTCGTGCGCGACGCGCCCGTTGGCGCCGCGGTAGAGCACCGGGAAGTGCGCACCGAGGCGGGCGGCCATGTAGTTGGCGTTGAGGATCGCCACCTGCGTAGCGCGCTCGAGACCGTCGCCGCCCATCATGGCGATGTACATCCATGGAATCGCCAGGATCAGCGCGCTCCCCCAGGGCGCCGCTGCCACCGGGCCGATCGCCTGCTCGCCACCGCAGCGCACCAGCGGATGTCCGGGCAGGAAGGGAGCGAGATGCCGGGCGACGCCGATCGGGCCCATGCCCGGACCGCCGCCGCCGTGCGGGATGCAGAACGTCTTGTGCAGGTTCAGGTGGCAGACGTCGGCACCGTAGTCGCCGGGCCGGCAGAGTCCGACCTGGGCGTTCATGTTGGCGCCGTCGAGGTAGACCTGGCCGCCATGGGCGTGCACGATCTCGCACAGCCGGCCGATCGACTCCTCGAACACACCGTGCGTCGAGGGGTAGGTCACCATGATCGCGGCGAGTTGAGCGGCGTGTTCGGCGGCGCGCGCTTCGAGGTCGGCAATGTCGATGTTGCCGTGCTCGTCGCACGCGACCGCTACGACCTTCATCCCGGCCATCACCGCCGAGGCCGGGTTGGTGCCGTGTGCCGAGACCGGAATCAGGCACACATTGCGATGCCCCTCGCCGCGCATCTCGTGGAAGGCCCGGATCACGAGGAGGCCGGTGTACTCCCCCTGGCTGCCTGCGTTCGGCTGCAGCGAGACCGCCGCGAAGCCGGTGACCTCGCAAAGCCACCGTTCGAGGTCGGAGAGCATCTGGGCATAGCCCTGGGCCTCCTCCGTCGGCGCGAACGGGTGCAGATCGGCGAGGTCGGGCCACGACAGCGGGACCATCTCGGAGGTCGCGTTGAGCTTCATCGTGCACGAGCCCAGGGCGATCATCGAGTGCGCGAGGGAGAGGTCGCGCGACTCCAGCCGCCGCAGGTAGCGCAGCATCTCGTGCTCGGTGTGGTAGCGGTGGAAGACCGGATGGGCGAGGATCTCCGAGGTGCGCGCATGCGGCGCAGGAATCGCGGAGCGGGCGGCGACAGCGGCGAGGGCTTCGAGAGCCTGCGGATCGGTACCGAAGAGGTCGAGCAGGTCGGCGATGTCGTCGGCGCCAACGGTCTCGTCGAGCGAGATGCCCACACTGCGGGGGCCGAGCTTGCGCAGGTTGATGCCGCGCCGCGAGGCGTCGCCAAGCAGGCCGTCGGCGTCGCCGCCGGCCGCTGCATTGAGCTCGACGGAGAGGGTGTCGAAGAACGGCTCCTCCGCCAGCGTGTGGCCGGCGCGCCGGAGACCTTCGGCGAGCGCCACCGTCATTTGGTGAATGCGCATCGCGATCGCTCGTAGTCCTTCGGGGCCGTGATAGACGGCGTACATCGACGCGAGGATCGCCGGCAGCACCTGCGCGGTGCAGATGTTGGAGGTCGCCTTCTCGCGCCGGATGTGCTGTTCGCGCGTCTGCAGCGCCATGCGGATGGCGGGATTTCCGGCGCTGTCCTTCGACATGCCGATGATCCGTCCGGGCATCTGGCGCTTGTACTCGTCGCGCACCGACATGAAGGCGGCGTGAGGTCCGCCGTATCCCATCGGCAGCCCGAAGCGCTGCGTCGAGCCGACAGCGATGTCGGCGCCGAACTCCCCCGGAGCCCGCAGGAGCGTGAGCGCCAGCAGATCGGCTGCGACGACCATGAGGGCGTTACCGGAATGGGCGAGGTCGGCGAGCGGGGCGTAGTCGAGGACTTTGCCCTCGGTGGTCGGGTACTGCACCAGCACTCCGAAGATCCGTCCGCCAGCGAAATCGCACTGGAAGGGATCGCCGGTCTCGATCTCGATACCCACCGCCCGGGCTCGCGTCTGGACGACGGCGATCGTCTGCGGATGGCAGGCGCGGTCGACGAAGAACACCGGCCGCTCGATCTTCTCGAGGTGCGGATGGATCGCGGCGCACATGTGCATCGCCTCGGCCGCCGCGGTGGCCTCGTCGAGAAGCGAGGCGTTCGAAATCGGCAGCGCGGTCAGGTCGGCGATCATGGTCTGGAAGTTGAGCAGCGCCTCCAGACGTCCTTGCGCGATCTCGGCCTGGTAGGGCGTGTACTGGGTGTACCAGCCCGGATTCTCGAGGATGTTCCGCTGGATGACGCCGGGCATGCGCGACGCGTGGTACCCGAGTCCGAGGTAGGAGCGTGAGCGCCGGTTGCGCGCTGCGAGAGTCTGGAGCCGGTCGAGCATCTCCTGCTCGCCGGGCGCCCGGTTTCGACCGGAGGCATCGATCGCGAGCGACCGGGCGGCGCGAATCGACGCCGGGACGGTCTCCGCTACGAGCGCATCGATCGAGTCCAGGCCGAGCGCCTGGAGCATTTCGCCGATCTCCGCGTCGTTCGATCCGATATGGCGGCGGACGAAGGTGTCGAGCGGCTCGAACAACTCAGTGCTTCCCCTGCTGCACGAACTCGCCGTAGGCCTCGGCATCCATCAGGCTGTCGAGGTCCGAGGAGGCGGAATAGCGCACCTTGACCAGCCAGCCGTCGACGTGCGGGTCCTCGTTGATCAGCTCCGGGTCGTCGGCCAACGCCTCGTTGACCTCGACGATCTCGCCGGCGATCGGGGTGAAGACCTCGGCGACCGCCTTGACCGACTCGATCGTACCGATCTCGTCGCCGGCGTCGTAGACATGCCCGACCTGCGGCAGCTCGACGAAGACGACCTCTCCCAACTCCTTCTGGGCGAAGTCCGTGACCCCGAGTACGGCGATGTCGTCTTCGACCCGCACCCATTCGTGTTCCGTCGTGTAGCGATAGTCTTCCGGATACATTTCAGTCTCCCTCCTGGAGCTGGTTGCGCCGCGCCCTTCTCGTACTCGGGATGCGCTAGCGTGATCGCTTGTAGAACGGCAGGGCGGTGACGCGGGCCTGCAGGAGCTTGCCGCGCACGTCGATCTCTACGCCAGTGCCGACCGCGGCCATCGCGACCGGAACATAGGCCATGCCGAGCGCCTTCTCGAAGGTGGGGCTCCAGGTTCCGCTGGTCACGACCCCCACCTGCTGTCCATCCTTCATGATCGCGCAGCCCTGGCGGGCGATGCCGCGCGACTCGACCTCGTAGCCGACCAGATGGCGGCTCTCGCCGCGCGCCCGCGCAGCGACCAGCGCGGAACGGCCGATGAAGTCACCCTTCTCGAGCTTCACCGTCCAGTCCAGCCGGGCGTCCCACGGAGTCGTCGCGCGGTCGATCTCATGGCCGTAGAGCGCCATGCCGGCCTCGAGGCGCAGGGTGTCGCGGGCTCCGAGCCCCGCCGGCACCAGGCCGGCCGGCCCGCCGGCGGCGAACAGCGCCCGCCAGAGATCCATCGCATCCTGCGGTGCGACGAAGATCTCGAAGCCATCCTCTCCGGTGTATCCGGTGCGCGAGAGGATCGCCTTCCGGCCGGCGACTTCACCGTGCGCGAAGCCGTAGTACTTGATCGGTGCGAGTGGCGTCGCGGTGAGCGGCTGCAGGATCGCGACCGAGCGTGGACCCTGCAACGCGAGCAGGGCGAACTGGTCGGAGCGGTTCTCGAGGGTCACGCTCGCGGGGCGCGGCAGCGACGCGACCCAGGCGAAGTCGCCCTCGATGTTCGAGGCGTTCACGACCAGCATGAACTCCTCATCCCCCATGCGGTAGACCAGCAGGTCGTCGATGAAGGTGCCTTCGGGGGTGAGCAGCGCGCTGTAGTGGATACGCCCGAGGGCGAGCTTCGACACATCGTTCGGCGTGAAGCTCTGCACGAACGCCAGGGCACCCGGCCCGGCGATCGCGAACTCCCCCATGTGCGAGCAGTCGAAGAGACCGGCCGCCGTGCGCACCGCGCGATGTTCGTCGATCAGCCCCTGGTACTGCACGGGCATCTCCCAGCCGGCGAAATCGACGATCTTCCCACCGGCGGCAACATGAGCTTCGTAGAGCGGCGTGCGGCGAAGAATCGGGTCGGCGGACATATCGTGGAAACTATATCGCGGCGGGAATCCACCGGCAGCCTGTGATGCTGCTCACTTCGCGGAGGACCTACCCCAAAGTAGGGTTCCCGGTCTCATGAACGTTCATCCGAGCCGGGAGCGTCGTCGCCGCCCTGCGCCAGCGCCATCGGCTCCGGCCGGCCGGTCGCGGCGCAGCCTCCTCCTTCCGCTTTCCGGGGACGCCTATCGGCCGGCCCGCGAGATGCGCCGCCCGGAAGGCCCGGAAGGACCCGGGGAGGAGTCCCTCACACCTCCGGCCCTGGCAGTCCTGGCGCTCACCCGGCTGGCCTTCGGCCCGACCGCGGGCGATATCGCAGCTTTCAACGCCCTGGGCGGCAACGACCTCCAGCGGCTCACCGCCTGGGTCGATCAGCAACTCGCCCCGGCGACGCTCCCCGACGCCGCCTGCGACGCCCGAATCGCGGCGAGCGGCTTCAGCACGCTCGGCAAGAGCCTGACGCAGCTCTTCCTCGACCATCACGTCGCCGACCCGGAGTGGTACGAGCGCATCCGCCCTGCCACCGAGACCGAGCTCGCGACCTGGACCCGTGCGGTCTATTCGAAGCGCCAGCTCTTCGAGGTCCTGGTCGATTTCTGGCACAACCACTTCAATGTCTACGCCTGGGAGTTCATCGAGGCCCCTCTCTGGGTGCACCACGATCGCGACGTCATTCGCGCCCACGCGCTGGGGAACTTCCGGCAGATGCTCGAAGCCGTGGTGAAGTCGCCGGCGATGCTCGTCTACCTCGACAACTACATCAATTTCGCCGCCGATCTCGATGGGAATCCGGTCGGGTCGAACGAGAACTTCGCCCGCGAAATGATCGAGCTCCACTGCCTTGGTGCCGAGAACTCCCACGGCAATCTGCCGCGCGAGCAGGTGCCCGGTTACCCCAACCCCACCGGCTATTGCCAGGCGGACGTCGTGGACGTGGCGCGCGCCCTCACCGGCTGGACCTTCGCCATCGACTGGGTGCAGTGGGACTGTCCCGAAGGTCTCGACAACGACGGTCACTTCTTCTATTGCGACGAGGCGCACGATACGCTGCCGAAGCAGGTGCTGGGGACGTCGATCCCCGGCGGCGGCACTGCCGCCAGCGACGGCGCAGCGGTGCTCGACCGCCTTGCCTCCCACCCCGCCGCCGGCCGCTTCATCGCCCGCAAGCTCTGCCGCCGATTGGTGGGCGACTTCCCGCCGCAGTCGCTCGTCGACTCCGCGGGCGCGCTCTTCACCGCCCAGTGGCAGGCCCCGGACCAGATCCGCCAGGTCGTCCGCCACATCGTGCTGTCGAACGAGTTCCGCACCACCTGGGGCGAGAAGGTGAAGCGGCCGTTCGAGATCGCCGCCTCCGCCCTGCGGGCCGGTGGTGCGAACTTCCCGTTCACGACTTTCCTGGCCGACGAGGACGCGGTCAACAGCTTTCACTGGTTCTTCGAGGCCGGCGGACAGGCGCTCTTCGCCTGGCATCCGCCGAACGGCTATCCGGACGTCCGCGGCGCCTGGCAGAGCGCCAATCCGCGCGTCGCCCTCTGGCGGCTGGTGAACTGGCTCGTCGAGGCGGACCAGGACGACAACGACCGCTTCCTGAGCATCGTCGACGCGACCCTCGCCTCGCCGGCGCGATCGGCCGAAGCGATCGTCGACTTCTGGATCGCGCGCATCTTCGGCCGGGCGCTCGCCGCCGCCGACCGGGGCGAGCTGGTCGATTTCATGGCCGCCGGGCACAATCCGACGTTCGCGCTTCCCATCCACACCAACGACTGGCCCGACTACACCCAGGACCGCCTGCGCAGCCTCGTCGGGCTGATGCTCATGTCGCCCGAATTCCTCTGGCGCTGACGGCGCGAGGCAAGGAGATCCAGCAATGTGTTCGCCTACACGCCGGGGATTCCTGGTCGGCTGTTCCACCGCCATCGCGAGCCTCGCCGGTTCGCGCTTCAACTCGTTCGCCTTCGCCCAGGGGAGCGGCGGTGGTGGGTCGAACGACGAGATCCTCGTCGTGCTCTTCCTGCGCGGCGGCCAGGACGGGCTCAACCTCGTCGTCCCGACCGGCGGGGCCTCGAACGACCGGCAGTTCTACGAACAGGCGCGACCCAACCTGCGCCTGCCGATCTCCGGACCCGGCGCTGCTCTCCCGCTCGGCACGCTCGGAGGGACCAGCTTCGGCCTTCACCCGGGAGCGGCGGGGCTGCACGAGCTCTTCCAGGACGGCAGGCTCGCGGTGGTCACCGCCTGCGGCATGGCGGCCAACGAGCGCAGCCACTTCGACTCGATGAACTGGATGGAGTTGGGCACCCCCGGGGTCAGCAACATCACCAACGGCTGGCTGACGCGCCACTTCCAGTCGGCGACCAATCTGCCGTCCGAGATCATCATGCCGTCGCTCGCGGTGGGTGGCACCCAGACCATCTCGCTGCTCGCGAGCTACGACACCATCAACCTCGCGAGCGTCGATTCGTTCTCCCTTTCGACCGGTCCCTGGGCCTGGCGGAGCCCGCAGCGCACGGCTCTGCGCCACCTCTACGGCGGCGGCGCGAGCTGGCTACATCAGGCAGGCCTGCAGGCCCTCGATGCGGTCGACATCGTCGAGCTCTACGCCAGCGGCGCCTACACGCCGGCGAACGGCGCCGTCTACCCGCAGACCTGGTTCGGCGAGAACCTCCAGACGATCGCGCAGATGGTGAAGCTCGACCTCGGCCTGCGCGTCGCGACGCTCGACCTGGGGGGTTGGGACACGCACGAGAACCAGGGCAATGCCGGCGGAGGAATGTACGCCGGGCTGGTCGAGGAGCTGTCGCAGGGCCTGGCCGCCCTCTATGCCGACCTCGATGGCGCCGGCGCGGCGAACTACACCCAGCGCCTGACCGTCGTCGTGATGAGCGAATTCGGCAGGCGCTTCGCCGAGAACGCCGACGCCGGCACCGACCATGGGCACGGCAACAACATGCTCGTCCTGTCGGGCAACGCCATCGGCGGACTGCACGGCACCTGGCCGGGTCTCGCCGAGGGCCAGCTGAACGACGGCGATGTCGAGGTCACGACCGACTTCCGGCGCGTCCTCTCGGAGATCCTGATTCGCCGCCTGGGCAACCCGCACCTCGGCACGGTCTTCCCCGGCTATCAGGCCTACAGTCCGCTCGGCGTCGTCGCCGGAGTCGACTTTCCGCCGGTCGGCGCCGACCTCTTCACCGACGACTTCGAGGGCGGTGACCCCAGCCGGTGGAGCGTCGTCGCCGGCTGAACGGCCGGCGCTCCAGCCGCGGAGGCCCATCCCGTCGGTGTGTGAATTGATTCATTCTCCGGCCGCGCCCGGGCAGATTAGCCTTGCCCTTTCCAACGGAACGTGACGAATTCGCCGGGAGAGCCCTCGTGCCGAACGCCAACGCCTTCCCCCGCCATCGGCCCCGGCCCTCGCGCCGGGAGCTCCTCACCTCACTCCCCCCCCTCGAACGCCCGAGCTCCGGAAAGGTCCGACCGGCCCGGACGCGGGCACCGCTCGTCTATCCCGGCCTCGCGATCGTCGCCCTGAACCGCATGGGCTTCGGGCCGCGCCCGGGCGACGTCGCGGCCTTCAATGCTCTTGGCGCCGACGACGACGCCCGGCTCGCAGCCTATGTCGCGCAGCAGCTCAACCCCGACCCGGTCGCGGCCAACGACACCGAGTACCACCAGCGTCGCAACGGCCTCGCCGGCTATCCGAATCCCGGTTTCACCACTCTCGGCAAGTCGCTCACCCAACTCTGGCAGGACCACCAGACCGGCGGCACGCAGCGCGGCCGCCCGGTGGAGGAGACGCGCCTCAACACCTACCTGCGCATGGTCTACAGCAAGTGGCAGCTGCGCGAGGTGCTGGCCGACTTCTGGCTGAACCACTTCAACATCTACGGCTTCGAGATGTACACCCAGGAGACGTTCGTCCACTACGACCGCGACGTCATCCGCCCCAGCATCTTCGGCAACTTCCGCACCATGCTCGAGGCCGTGACGCGCAGCACCTCGATGCTCTACTACCTCGACAACTACACCAACACGCGGAACGGCCCGAACGAGAACTGGGCGCGCGAGCTCTTCGAGCTCATGACGCTGGGCGCCGAGAACTACTATGGCGTCGGTTCGCAGGACCAGGTCCCGGTGTGGGAGGGCGTCGTCTGGCCGGCCGGCACGGCAAGCGCCGGAGATGCGATTCCCGCCGGCTACGTCGACAACGACGTCTACGAGACGGCGCGCGCCTTCACCGGCTGGGGCGTCTCGAGCACGCTCGGTACCTTCCTCTATTCGGCGGGCAATCACGACATCTTCCAGAAGGCCGTGCTGTCGTTCGGCCAGGTCAACATCCAGCCGAACCAGGCCGACGAAAAGGACGGTGAAGACGTCCTCACCATGCTCGCCGCCCACCCCGGGACCGGCCGGTACGTGGCGCGCAAGCTCTGCCGCCGCCTGATCTCCGACGAGCCACCGCAGGCCCTCGTCGAGGCGATCGGCGACCTCTTCACGGCGCAGTGGCAGGCCCCCGATCAGTTGAAGCAGGTCTACGAAGCGATCCTGCTGTCGGACGAGTTCAAGACCACCTGGGGCGAGAAGATCAAGCGGCCGGTCGAGTTCTCGGTGAGCGCGATGCGCGCCGCCAACGCCAACTGGAATTTCGGCTATTCGAACCAGGACCCGCTCACCGTCGAGTCGGACACCTCGAGCTTCCTCTCACGCCAGAGCAGGACCGGACAGAACCTCTTCGCCCGCGTGCCGCCCGACGGCTACGGCGACCGCGAAGAGCTCTGGTCGGGGACCAACACACGCCTGCAGTGCTGGCGCCTCGGCAGCTGGCTCATCGACCAGGACATCGACGGGTCGAGCGCGACGGACGACTTCCGGCTCGACATCCTCGGCCAGACCTACGCCGCATTTCCCGCCCTGCCCCACCAGGCGACTTCGGAGGAACTGGTCGACCTCTGGATCGGCCGGGTTTTCCGGCGCGACATCGAGCCGGAACAGCGCGACGAGCTGATCGATTTCACGGCGCAGGGCAACAGCCCGACCCTGAAGCTGAACCTCGACGCCTCGTCTTCGGTGCGGGCGCGCCTGCGCGCCCTCGTCGGCCTCATGTTCATGACGCCCGAATTCTTTCTGAAGTAGGAGAGCCCGCCATGTACCGACCCACACGCCGCGGTTTCATGATGGGCTGCTCGGCCGCGATCGCCAACGTCGCCGCGGCCCGTTTCACCAGCCTGGTCTTCGCCGATCCGATGATCGTCGGCAACCACGACACCCTGATCGTGCTCTTCCTGCGCGGTGGCATGGACGGGCTCTCCTTCGTCATGCCGACCGGCGGACCCGATCGCGCCCACTACGAGACCGCCCGCCCCGTGTTGAAGGTCCCGGCGGCCGGAGCCAACGCGGCGCTCCCCCTCGGGACGATGGGCGGCAACCAGTTCGGGCTGCACCCGGCAGCGACCGGCCTGCACAATCTCTTCCAGGACGGCAAGGTCGCATTCGTCCACGCCGCCGGCCTCGACACCTCCAGCCGCAGCCACTTCGACAACCAGGCGCAGATGGAGCTCGGCACGCCGGGCGACGGCGGTACGACCGACGGCTGGCTCACCCGCCACTTCCTGACCTGCCCGGGGCTGCCGGCGGACACGCCCATGGTGCAACGGATCGCGGTCTCTTCGACCATCCAGAGCGCCTGGCTCGCCGACACCAACGTCGTTGCCTTCGCGAACCGCGACGACTTTCTCTTCAACACCGGCCCGTCGGCCTGGCGCGACGCCCAGAAGTCGTCGCTGCGCAATATCCTCGATCTGCACAGCGACGTGGACCCGCGCTACGCCCAGGGCCTGGTCTCGCTCGACGCCTCCGGCTTCATCGAGCAGAACATCCCGACGCTCTCCTCCTACGTACCGGCGAACGGCGCGGTCTACCCTTCCGGTTCTTTCGGCGATTCGCTGAAGCTCACCGCACAGCTCATCAAGCTCGACATGGGGCTGCGCGCGGCGACCCTCGACCTCGGCGGCTGGGACACCCACAACGGCCAGGGCACCGCCGCCGACGGACAGTTCTTCTGGGAGAAGATCCAGGAGCTCTCGCAGGCGCTCGCCGCCTTCTACACCGATCTCGACGGCGCCGGCGCGAGTGCCTACGCGGGTCGCACGACGGTCGCCGTGATGTCCGAGTTCGGCCGCCGATTCCGCGAGAACAACGATTCCGGGACCGACCACGGCCACGGCGGCGTGATCACCGTCATGGGTGGACCGGTCGTCGGCGGTCTCTATGGCAGCTGGCCGGGGCTCGCCAACGACCAGCTCTACGACGCCGCCGACCTCGACATCACCACGGATTTCCGCCGCGTGCTCTCCGAGATCGTCGTCAGCCGGCTCGAGAATCCCAACTGGCAGCAGGTCTTCCCCGGCTACGTCGGCTACTCGCCGCTGGGTCTCGTCCGGCCAATTCTGTTCAACGACGGCTTCGAGAGTGGCAACACGGCGTCCTGGAATGCCGCCGTTCCCTGACCGGCGGCACCCGCAGGCTTTTCCGGCGCATCTCGCGACGCTCGCGCTCCTCTTGGTCGGCGCCTTCGGTACCGCCCTCGCCCAGGGCCCGACGCAGGGAGGCGCCTTGCCGGGACCTCTCCCGCTCCTGCCGGCCGACAACTGGTGGAACGTCGATGTCTCGCAGGCGCCGGTCGACCCAGCGAGCGCCGCTTTCCTCCAGTACGTCGGGGTGAACCGGGGAATGCACCCGGACTTCGGCGGGGACGCCGCCGAGGAGCCGGAGATCTACGGCATCCCCTACTCCACCGTGCCGGGAAACCAGCCGCTCGTGGCGGTCGATTTCTACTACCCCGACGAGAGCGATCCTGGAGCTCCCGGCCGGCCCGCCGGCTATCCGATCCCCGAGCAGGCGAAGACGCAACCGAGGTGGATCGAAGGCGGCTACCCCGGAGCTGCCGACCCGGGGGGCGACCGGCACCTGCTGCTCGTCGATCGCGACCACCGGCTGCTCTTCGAGCTCTACGACCTGCACTGGGACGGAGAGCGCTGGACCGGCGGCTCGGGTGCCGTCTGGCCTCTGGACACCAACCGTCGACGCCCGGAAGGCTGGACCAGTGCCGATGCCGCCGGCCTGGCGATCCTCCCGGGACTGGTGCGTTACGACGAGGCCAATGAAGACGGTCCGATCCGGCACGCCTTCAGGGTCACCGTGCGGGCCACGAACGGCTACGTCTTCCCGGCTTCGCACGCAGCGGGAGGGACCGCGGGCGCGCTGCCGATGGGCGCCCGCCTGCGCCTCAAGGCCGCGAAGGACCTTTCCGCCTTCGCGCCGCCGTTGCGCCGGATCTTCCAGGCGATGAAGACCTACGGGCTCATCGTCGCCGACAACGGTAGCGACCTCTACGTCTCGGGCACCTACGACACCCGCTGGGACAACGACATGCTGAATCCGGCCTTCGCCGCCCTGAAGGGCGCCGATTTCGAGGTCGTCCGCCTCGGCTGGCAGCCCGAGGGCGATCCTCCGCCGCCTCCTCCCCCGCCAGACCCCGAGCCGTGCGTCGAGAGCTCGAGCACCCTCTGTCTCAACCGGGAGCGCTTCGGCGTGCGTGTCGAGTGGACCGATTACACAGGTCACCAGGGCGCCGGCAGCGCCCATCCACTCACCACCGACTCCGGACTCTTCTGGTTCTTCAGCGAGTCGAACCTGGAGATGCTGGTGAAGGTGATCGACGGGTGCGACTTCAATGGGCAGTTCTGGATCTACGCCGCCGCGACCACCGACGTCGCCTATACCGTCAGGGTGACGGACTCGGAGACCGGGGAAACCTGGTCGCGCAGCAACCTCCTGGGGCACGCCTCCCCCGCGTTCACCGACACCTCCGCCTTCGCCTGCCCCTGAGGGCATCGGCGTCGGGCCCAGCGCCGGTCGCAGGTCGAATATGATCCGCGATCCACGCAGTGCCATTCCGGAGGCCGTTGATGAGCAAACCCAGTCTGCGCGAGCGTCTCGCGTACGCGTTCGACAACTCGCTGGCGCGCGGACCGATCGTGATCATCGCCTACCTGGCGCTGCTCTCGATCGCCCTGATCGTCGTGCTCGCCACGCTGGTCTGGGTGACCGGAGTCGCGCCCGAAGCCGAGAGCGGGGACAAGCCCGGCTTCGTCGGTATCGCCTGGATGGCGCTCATGCGTACGCTCGACTCCGGCACCATGGGGGGGGACACCGGCAGCTGGTCGTTCCTGCTCGCCATGCTGGCGGTGACCTTCGGCGGCATCTTCGTCATCAGCACGTTCATCGGCACGCTGACGACCGCGATCGAGGCCAAGATGGACGCACTGCGCAAAGGCCGTTCGCGGGTGCTCGAGAGCGGGCATACGGTCGTCCTGGGCTGGTCGCCGCGCGTCTTCTCCATCATCTCCGAGCTGGTGACGGCGAACGAAAACCAGAAGCGCGCGGCGGTGGTGATTCTGGGCGACCGCGACAAGGTCGAAATGGAGGATGAGATCCGCGAGCGGATCGGCGACACCCGGACCACGCGGGTGATCTGCCGCTCCGGCAATCCGGCGGACATGGACGATCTCGCCATCGTCAACCTTCCGGAATCGCGCAGCATCATTCTGCTGCCGCCGGTCGGACCGGAGGCCGACACGCAGACCATCAAGGCGCTGCTCGCGATCACCAACAGCCCGAACCGGCGGCCGGAGCCGTACCACGTGGTGACCGAGATCCGCGATCCGAAGAATCTCGCCGTGGCCACCATGGCGGCGCACGGCGAGGCCGAGCTGGTGCTGGTTCCCGACCTTCTCGCCCGGGTCACCGTGCAGACCTCCCGCCAGGCGGGCCTTTCGGTGGTCTACCAGGAGCTGCTGGATTTCGGCGGCGACGAGATCTACTTCAAGGCCGAGCCGACGCTCGCCGGGAAGCGCTTCGGGGAGATTCTCGGGCTCTACGAGGACTCCTCGATCCTCGGCCTCTGCCGGGCGGGCGGCACGATCCAGTTGAACCCGCCGATGGACGCCGAGGTCGGCGCCGGCGACCAGGTGATCGCGATCTCCGAAGACGACGACACCGTCCGGCTGTCGCGCTCGGGACCTGCCGCGATCGATGAAGCGGCGATCGTCTTCGGCGAACCGCGCCCCCCGCAGGCCGAGAAGACGCTGATCCTGGGCTGGAACCCGATGGCGCCGCTCCTCCTGCGCGAGCTCGAGCACTACGTCGCGGCCGGTTCGGAGGCGCGCGTCGTCGGGAGCTTCCCCGAGAGCATCGAGGCCGCCCGCGTCGCCTGCCCGCCGGCCGAGAGGCTCCGCATCACCCTGCTCGAGGGCGACCCGACCGATCGCGCGACGCTCGACCGGCTGGATATCCCGGCCTACGACCACGTCGTCCTCATCTCCGAGGACCCCGACGACGACGAGCGCACCGATGCCCGGACCCTGGTGACCCTGCTGCACCTTCGCGACATCCGCGAGCGCAGCGGCAGCCGCTTCTCGATCGTCTCGGAGATGCAGGACGTCCGCAACCGGGCGCTCGCCGAGATCACCCGGGCCGACGACTTCATCATCGGCGACCAGTTGGTCAGCCTGCTGCTCACCCAGATTTCGGAGAACAAGGCGCTCAACGCGGTGTTCACCGACCTCTTCGACCCGGAGGGCGCCGAGCTCTACCTCAAGCCGGCCGAAGACTATGTCCGGCTCGATCGCGAGGTCAGCTTCGCTACCGTGGTCGAAGCGGCCCGGAGGCGGGGCGAGATCGCGATCGGCTTCCGGCAGCCGCCGGCGCCGGGCACCGGGGGTCACGGCGTCGCGACCAACCCGGCGAAGTCGCATCGCGTTCGCTTCACCGCACGCGATTCGGTTATCGTCCTGGCAGAAAATTAAGGAGACCCCATGTCGTCACTCTTCGACCAGCTCTCGCAGCACGTCAACGCCGACACCGTCTCGAAGATCGCCACCCAGATCGGCGCCACGCCGAGCCAGACGCAGGCGGCGGTCTCGGCTGCGATGCCGATGCTGCTCGGCGCCCTGGCCCGGAACAGCGCTACGCCGCAAGGAGCGGACGGCATCCTCGGCGCGCTCGGGCGCGACCACGACGGCAGCCTCCTCGACAATCTCGGCGGCCTGCTCGGCGGCCTCGACGGTCGCAGCGGCTCCGGCGGCGGACTCGGGGACATCGGCGGCATTCTGAGCGGGATGCTCGGCGGCGGCGCCCCGCCCGCCGGTCAGGCCGGATCGGGCGGCGGAGGTGGCGGGATGATGGACATGGGCGGAGCGATCCTTGGCCACGTCTTCGGCGGCAAGCAGGGCAACGTCGCGAGCACGCTCGGCAAGTCGACGGGACTCGAGTCCGGCCAGATCCTGCAGCTCCTCGCCATGCTCGCGCCGATCGTCATGGCGGTCCTCGGCAAGCAGAACAAGCAGAGCGGCGGCCTCGACCAGGGCGGCCTCGCCGACATCCTCGGCGGCGCCTTTGAGCAGTCTGCCGCCAAAGCCCCTCCGAGCGTCACCCAGGGCGCGGGCGCAGGCGGCATCGGCGACCTCCTCTCCTCTGTCCTCGACGCGAACAAGGACGGGAGCGTCATGGACGACCTCATGAAGCAGGGCGGCGGCATCCTCGGCTCGCTCCTCGGGGGGCCGAAGAAGGGCTGAACGCTCCTGCCCTGGTGGAAACCAACCAGGGGATTTCCCGTAGTGCGGGGGATGAACCCCCTGCTTCTTGCTCTCGCCCTGCTAGCTGGGCCGGCTGCGGCGGCCCGGCCGCAGCCACTGCAGCCATCGCAGCCACCTGCACCACCGGCGCTCCCGGTCCTGCTCTCCGGCATCGACACGCTCACGATCCAGGATGGCGAGGAGCTCTCGGTCGGCTCCTGGCGACTGGCGCCGGAGGCCGACCCCGACATCTACGAAGCCAGACTGCTGCACGGCAGGCCGCACGCGGTGGTCTTTCGCTCCGATCAGGGCGAGATCCGCTTCGACGTCGAGGTGGGCAAGGAGTACGACTTCGTGGTCCGCTGGAAGGGGCAGGACTGTCGCACCCGGATCGTCGGCACCCGGTTCATCCCGCCGGCAGTCTTCGACGAGGCCTACCGCGCGGCCCACCGCGGCAGGGTGGAAGTGGAGATTCCCGAGGTCTATGAGCTGGTCAATGTCGCGATCGCTCTCTCGCCCACCGGCATCGCGAACAAGAACCTCGTCTTTCAGAACTCCGAGTACTACGCCCGGCTGCGCGCTCGATTCGACCCTTACCGCGACCAACCGGTGATCGCCGCGCTCGACGCCGAGCTGGCGCGCGACGAGGGCCGGTACTTCACGCTCAAGATGAACGCCTACAGCTTCGAGTTCGACGGCGCCGGGAAGATCGTCCAGAGCCCGGTCTACGACCGCACCGGATTTGCCGGCGCGCGCGCGAACGACCTGCGTCCCTTCCTGCCGGGGCTGCAGCAGTTCGCCGACGCCAGCGGATTCCGGAGCTTCTTCCGCGAAAACCGCGCGCTCTACGAGGAGCAGGTCGCCTTCTTCCGTGAGCAGGCCGACCTTCCGGCCATGCTCTCCTGGCTCAACCGGAACTTCCCCGCCGGCGGCGGCTACGACGGCTACAAGGTCGTCTTCTCGCCGCTCGTGGCCTACAACCAGTCGGCCACCTGGCTCGAAACACCGGACTACCGGGAGCTCCAGGCGCACGTCAACTTCCCGTATCCGCAGGACCTGACGCGCAGCGGCGCGGAGAACCTGTCGCCCGCTGCGGCGCTCCTCTTCCGCGGCTGCATCGTCTTCACCGAGCTCAACCACGGGTTCATCAATCCGGAGGCGGACCGCCACGCCGCCCGCGCTGCGGCGGCAGTCTCCGACCGCGACTTCTGGGTCGACGCCGCCAAGGGAAAGAGCTACTACCCCGGCCTCGCCACCTTCAACGAGTACATGAACTGGGCGCTGGTGAGCCTGCGTTTGGTCGACCTCGCCCCGCCCGGGGAGCTCGCCGGGTTGATCGAGCGCATCGACCGGATGATGGTCGAGAGCCGCGGCTTCCGCCGCTTCCGCGAGTTCGACACCTTTCTCGTCGCCCTCTACCGCGCCCGCAAGCCCAACGAGACCGTGGCCGACCTCTACCCGCAGATTCTCGACTGGTTCGAGCGCCAGCCGAGCGCCTCTCCTGGCGCTCCAGGAGAGCCGGCGCCCGCTACCACTTCCAGCTCGCCGCCGTCCCCGTCTCGAAGCCGTCGCTGAAGACTGCCGGGTTGGGTCTTCCTTCTCTCGTCGACCCTTCGTCTGGGGTCTGACCGCGTTCGCCGGAACCGAGGTCGGTGCCGGCGCCCTCGATTGGGATTCGAGCGCAGGGGGGCTCGAACTGGCATACTGATGGAGTGATTGGGTTGATGCCGGAGTCCGGTGAGCGCCTCGCCGGTGGGCGGCGTCGACTCCGACCCAGGACGTTCCGCTGCTGGTCGCTGGCGCTCGCCTGCGGGCTCGTCCTGTTGAATCCGGGAGCAGCAGGAGCGCAGGCGCCAAAGCTGCTCTTCAATTCGCCTCCCGATGCGATTCCCGGTGCCCCCTGGCGAACGTTCCAACTGACCCGGACAGGAACGCGGCTGGCCTTCGCCGACGAGCTCCGAGACGGCCTTTACTCCTACGAGCCGGAAACCGGACAGACCCACCTCCTGGTCGACCTCTCCGAAGGGCAGTCGTTCCAGAGCTTCAACCTGCTCGGAGGAGGGGACGAGGACATCTTTGCCAGCTTCGGCTCCCTCGAATCGCGGCCACTGGCTGGAACCGATGCCACGCCGGCAGGAACACGGATGGTGCTCGAGTCCGACCTGCCGGGCGTTTCGCTCGGCCACGGTGTGGGCCCTGACGAGAAGACCCCAATACGGAACGACCACATCTTCCTCCTGGCGTTCCATCCCGGCGGTTCGAGGGCCATCTGGGCGACGGATGCGACCGCCGCCGGAACCTTTCAGGTTTCGATTCCGACCGCCGCTTCCACATCCTCCTTCTGCGACCCGACTGTGCTCGGAGACGAGGCCCTTTTCCCGGTCGCCGCAGGCGCCGGCGCGACGGAGCTCTGGCTCAGCGACGGAACGCCTTCCGGCACCTCCTTGTCTGGGGTCGTTCCGTATGCGTTCCACTGTACCGATTCCGCCTTCACATTGCAGTCCAGGGCGGTCTATACCTGCTCTACCAGCCCTGGCGTGCGAGCGCTCTGCCTCACCGACGGCACCGCCTCGGGCACGGAGGTGGTCGCGGTGGCGGCTTATCCCAGCTTCTCGGGGGACCTTGAGCGGGTCTACTTCCGGGGCTGGAACGGTCGAGCCTGGAATCTCTGGCGCTCCGACGGCTCCGCGCGGGGCACCTATGAGCTCCAGGCCGCGACAAAGCTGGACCCGCCACTCGACCTCACCAACAACTCCGCGAGCGTACCCCGCGGGCTCGTCTTCAACCTTTTTCTTTCGAACGCCCCTTCCGAGCTCTGGTTCGCTGGCTCCGACGGGACAGTTGCAGAGCGACTGGCGGTGACGTGCGACAGCAGCGCCGGATGCACCGGCCTGCCCACCCGGAGAATCTGGCGGGTCGGCGACGTCGCTCTCTTCTTCGCCTTCGACAGCCAGAGGGGTGCCTGGCTCTGGGCTACCGACGGGACGGCGCCGGGCACCGTGCCCGTTCTGGAAGTGAACGGCATTACGGTCACGAGCCACTACCCCCAGTTCGAAGCCTTCGAGGACGGTCGATGGTACTTCCTGGGATCCTCCGCCGAACTCGGCGAAGAGCTCTATGTATCGGATGGAACGGCCGGAGGGAGTCGACGCCTGACGGAGTTCGCCAATGCGGGTGCCATCACGGGCGGCGGCTTCGGCAACCTGGAGCTAGCGATTCTCGGCGATCGGGCCTGGTTCGCCGCCGCTGAGACCGACGCTGGCCATCAGCTCTATTCGGTCTCTCCGCACTCCGCTGGAGCCGTCCAGGAGACCCATTGGTCCCATGCCTGGAGTGGAGTGCTCGGCAGCGTGGGCGGTCGTCCCGCCCTCTTCGGCTTCGAGCGACTCTGCTATGCCGGCACTCAGGCAGGACTCTGGGCGTCGGACGGCACCCCCGCGAACACTTTCCGGATACTTCTTCCGTCCAGTTCGGACTGCGCCGGGTTTCCGATTCCGACCACAGGGGCTCCCTATTCCTGGGGCAGTGGACTGGCAGTTCCCTGGCGCGGCCAGTCCGGGCTCCACCAGCTCTTCTGGCTCGGCTCCATCGCGCAGGATGTGCAAGAGGTCACTCAGTTCGATGACCGGGATGTCGGCAACGGGATGCAGGTCGGATCGGCGGCGGTGTATCAGGCGCAGAGGCCGGATTCGTCCTGGGAGCTCTGGGCCTCCGACACACCGCTCACCGCCCCTCGATTCATCGGTGCGTTGCCAGCGGAGACGTGGTTCACGTCGCGCTTCCAGCCCCTGCGGGAACTTGGGCTCTTCGCCGCCGCGGCAGAGGACAACGAGTGCGACGTCTTTCGCACCGACGCCACCGCCGCCGGGACCTATTCGCTCGGGTTCGGTACAGGTGCCTTCGTCTGTCCGAACATCTCCTCGTTCCATGTCACTCGGGTCGGGAACCGTGGCTTCTTCCTGATGCGAGAGCTGAGTACCGGAGGCGCGATCTGGGAAACTGGCGGAGACCTGGAGGACACCGCTCCGTTCACACCGCCCACTCTCGATGTGCTCAGTCTCCTGGAGCCGTCGCTCATGCAGGGCCAGATCGTGTTCGCCGCCGGCGAGCACGGACGACCCCGCGGCCTCTACTCCCAGCTTCTCGACACGGAATCGGCCAGACGCCTGACCGACCTGGCTCCGCTTCCGCCGCCCGAGGCGACAGGACTCGGGACCTACGCCGCTGCAACCTCCAGCCACGTCTTCATGACCGGCTACGACTCCGATCATGGTCAGGAGCTCTGGGTATCCGATGGTAACGGTGCTTCCTTCACGTTGCTGCGCGACATCGCACCCGGAAGCCGGTCCTCTCTTCCGCAGTACCTCACCGTCGTCGACGACCTCCTGCTTTTCTCGGCGAACGACGACTCGCATGGGCGGGAGCTCTGGATCTCCGACGGCACCGAGGCCGGAACGCGAATGATCTGGGAACCGGCGCAGGGAGGCTTCTCATCAGCTCCTTCCAACCTCTCGGTGATCGGACAGGACCTGCTCTTCACTGCCTATCATCCCCGGATCGGTCGCGAGCAGTGGATCCTCCATCTCGGCACGGGGACCGACGGACTGATCTTCGATGACGACTTCGAATCCGGCACTACCGCGCAGTGGGAAGAACCACCCTATTAGCAGGCGCAGCGCTTCCCGGCTCTACCAGCTCCAGACTCCGGTCGTCCCCGCTTCGAAGCCGTCGCTGAAGAGCGCGCCGCGCTCGAAGGCGCCGAGGTCGGTTTCGGGGCCGACGAGGCGGGCGCCGTGGGCGAGGTCGTAGGGGCCCATGCCGGAGAAGGTGGTGTCGCCGGCGTCCTCCGCCGGCGAGCCGGCGGCGAGAGTGTAGTCGCCGCCCGCGGCGTTCGTGAACAGCGGGTCGATGCCAACGAGGTTCGCCGGGAAGATCGCCGGAGATCCGATTGTCCCGATGTCCGTACCGTTGCCGAAGGCGATCGAGTTGACCAGGCTGATCGAGCCCGTGCCGACCTCGTCGAGCTCGAGCCCGGTCCCGGTGTGGTCCGTGACGGTGAGCTGCGAGAGCACGGCCACACCCTCCGTCGCCGCCGACACCAACATGCCGCCTTCCCCCATGGCTACGAGTGTGTCCCGCATCGAGACGAAGGCCGAGCTCTGGGTCGAGAACTGCGCCTGCTCGACCGCCACACCCGCCGTGTTGTCGACCACGCGGAGGCGGTCGATCGTGCCCTGCGTCGAGCCGAAGAGAAGCATCGCCAGGCCGGTTCCGCCCATGGGATTCGCCGCCTGAACCATGTTGCCGCGAACCTCCACGTCCTCGATGCGGAGGGTGGCGCCCTGGAAGTGGCCGTTGAGAGCGCCGGCGATCGCGAAGCCGTTCGCGCCGGCGGACGCCGCTGAATTGCCGAGGAATCGCGTCCGTTCCAGGGTGACCTTCGAACCGCTGCCCTCGGAATTGAGGTCGGCGCCGCCGGCGCGAGCGAAATCGGACGGCAGCGTGGCCTCGGAATGATTGTCGAGGAAGAGAGTGTCGGAGATCCGTGTCTCCGCTCCGGAGACCGCGGTGGCCCACAGTGCGCCGCCCAGGCAGGCATCGGAGTTGTCGGGTCGCTGCGCGCGATTCTGTTCGAAAACCGTGTCCTCGATGATCAGGCTGCGCGAAGCGCCGCTCGCCGCCCAGCCGATCGCGCCGCCGCGGCGGGCAACGTTGGCGAAGAAGCGGCTCCGGCGCACGGTGAGCGAGGCCTCGATCACCCGCACACCCGCGCCGAGCGGCAGGACGGTGCCGAGATCGCGGCCGTCGCGGATCTCGAGGTCCTCGAGCGTCAGGTGGCCGCCCGCCTGCAGGTCGAAGACGCGATGGGTCGTGCCGCCCGAGAGCACGGCCGTCGGCGGACTGGCCGCCGGCCCGCGCACGGTGAGGTCGGCGCAGCCGGAGGCATCGAGCACGCCGAGCGGCAGCAGGTAGATGCCCGCTCCCAAGACGATCGTGTCCGACCCGACCGCCGAGCCTGCCGGGCAGGCGTCGACCGCAGCATCGGTCACCGCCGCCGCGAGTGCCTCACGGAGGGTGCAGTTGCCGTTGCCGGTGAAGTCGTCGGCAACAGTCGCGATCGCATAGTCGGTCGCGACTGCGGGAGCGACCCAGCTCAGAAACAGGCAGAAGTGAAGAAGACCGCGGCAGAGATCCCGGTACATGGCGCCTCCTCGAGGAATCCGGTTGTCTGTCCAGGCGGAATTCGCTCTACGGAGGGGCCATCCCGCGGCCGAGCCGGGCCACGGGCCCTTCCGGGCGGCAACGATCCAGGCGCGAGCTACCGCTTCTCTTCGACCAGCGGCGGCAGGGGGCGCGCTTCGCGGTCGAGGTAGTCGACGACGTCGGCCTTGCTGCGGAGGTCCAGCGTCCAGCGGTCGAGCTCTTCGTTCAGGCGGCGCTCACGGAGCACGGCGCGGATGCTCTCGCGCACCGACTCGAGGGTGGGGAGATCGGCGGCCCTGGCGCCGCCGCGCTGCAGTTCCGGCACCAGCTCTTCGTTGTAGTAGCGCGCGATGTCGTCGACGCTGACGAAGACCCGCGGACCGAGCCGTTCTTCGACGTAGGCGAATACCGCGAGCTGGCGAGCGAGGAGCTGGCGGAGCGTGCTCTCGTCGAGACCCAGGCGAAGGAGCTCGGCGCGAAAAGCTTCCTCCGAGGGAAAGCGCGAACGGGTCACCTCCATCTGCCGGTCGAGCAGCTCGAGCGGTGTCTCCTCGAAGCCGAAGCGGTCGACCTCGTGCAACCGCAGCCGCTGCTCGATGAGCAGGTCGAGTGCCTCGCGACGCTGGACGGCGAGCGCCTCGCCGGTGCCCGTTTCGAGAAGACCGAGCCGCAGCACGCGTTCGATGTCGGAATCGAGGATCGGGTCCTCGTCGACCACCGCCACGACGCGATCGACGAGTCGGGGTGCCTGGGGCACAACCTCCTGCGCCGGAACCCCGAAGCCGGGGGGAACGCCCGCCCAGATGCCGGCGGCGAACGCGAAGAGGAGTGGCGGAAGAGAGCGCGGTGGCAAGCGAAGGGCCTCTCCTGGATGCTAGCATTCGGCTTCCGATGCCCGAGAGACGATCGAAGATCAAGGTCGGCCTGGCGCAGATCGACGCCCGCCTGGGTGACCTCGAGTTCAATCTCGCCCACCACCTCGAGTGGATCGGCCAGGCGCGCGCCGAGGGCGTGGAGCTCCTGCTCTTCCCGGAGCTTTCCCTCACCGGCTACCGGCTCCTCCACCTGACGCCGCGAGTGGCCATCCATACGGCATCTTCGCCGGTCATCGCGCGCCTGCGCGAAGCGGCGCCCGAGATGGCGGTGGTCGTCGGTTGCGTCGAGGAGGACGAGAACGGGGCGCTCTACAACAGCGCTCTTCTCCTGGCCGGCGGCGAGATCACCCACGTCCACCGCAAGCTCTACCTGCCGACCTACGGCATCTTCCAGGAGGGCCGCTTTTTCTCCGAGGGACGCAGGCTCCAGATGGCCCGGCTCTTCGGCAATCCGCTGGGGGTGCTGATCTGCGAGGATTTCTGGCACTCCGATCCGGCCGAGAAGCTCGCGCGTCACGGCGCCAAACTGATCGCGATCATCTCCGCCTCTCCAGGGCGCATCGGACCCGAGGCGATGCCACCGTCCCAGGAAGCCTGGGAATCGCTGACCCGCGCCTCGGCCCTCCTCAACACCTCGTGGATCGTCTATTGCGGACGCGTCGGCTGGGAAGAGGGCACCTTCTACACCGGCGGCAGCCATATCGTCCGCCCCGGCGGCGAGCTCCTGGCACGCGCCCCCTACCTCGAGGAGCACCTGCTCACGGCCGAGGTCGATCTCCGCGAAGTCGACCGCCTGCGCTGGCGCCTGCCGATCCTGGCCGACGAACGCAGCGACATCGAGTGGGTCGGGTGAGCGGAGCGATCGGAATGACCAGATGATCCGCAAGGACGAAGTCGCCGGCCGCATCAAGCTGAACGAGAGCCTCGCGATCGCGGCGCTCGCCGACTTCCTGCGCGACGGCGTCGAGAACGCGGGCAGCGACGGCCTGGTTCTCGGGCTCTCGGGAGGCGTCGACTCGGCGCTCGCCGCCGCTCTCGCCGCCCGCGCCATCGGCACCGACCGGGTGCACGCCTACTACCTTCCCTACCGCACCTCGGATCCGCAGTCGGCGGTGGACGCCGCGGCGGTCGCAGCGAAGTTCGGGCTCGCCCTGACGACGATCGACATCACGCCCCAGGTGGATGCCTATTTCGACCGGGTGGACCGCGACGCCGACCGCGTCCGGCGGGGCAACAAGATGGCGCGCGAGCGCATGTCGATCCTCTTCGACCAGTCGAAGAAGCTCGGCGCGCTGGTCACCGGCACCTCGAACAAGAGCGAGATCCTGCTCGGCTACTCGACCATCTTCGGCGACAATGCGAGCTCGCTCAACCCGATCGGCGACCTCTACAAGCAGCAGGTGTGGCAGCTCGCGCGGGCCCTGGGCGTGCCGGAACAGGTCGTCGCCAAGCGCCCGTCGGCCGACCTCTGGCCCGGGCAGACCTCCGAAGGCGAGCTCGGCTTCGAGTACGCGATGGCCGACGAAGTCCTCTACCTGATGTTCGACCAGGGTATGACCGCCGACGAAGTGGTCGACCGCGGCTACCCGGAGGCGGTGGTCGCGCGCATCGTCAAGCTCGAGCGCGCCAACCGATTCAAGCGCCGGCTGATGCTCATCGCCCGCCTCTCCGGCAGCGCCATCAACCTCGACCGCGAGATCCCGCGCGACTGAGGCGCCGGGCCGCCCCCGCCCCGGGCCCTCCGCCTCGCCATCTGCCGTGACCGGCCGCCTCCTCCTCGTCGCGACCCCTATCGGGAATCTCGACGATCTCTCGCCGCGGGCCGTCGCGTCGTTTGCGGCGGCCGATCTCGTCGCCTGCGAAGATACGCGACGCACGGGCCTCCTTCTCCACAACCTGGGGATCAAGAAGCCCCTCGTTTCCCTGCACGAGCACAACGAGCGCGCCCGCACGAGCTCGATCCTCGCGGCGCTCGACGCCGGACAGACGGTCGCCGTCGCCTCGGACGCCGGCACGCCGCTGCTCTCCGATCCCGGCTACGTCCTCACCCGCGCCGCGATCGCCGCCGGCCACCGGGTGGAGGCCATTCCCGGCGCGTCGGCGCCGCTCACCGCGCTCCTGGTCTCCGGGCTGCCACCCCATCCGTTCACCTTCGCCGGCTTCCCGCCGCCGAAGAGCGGCAAACGGAGGGCGTTCTTCCGCCGGTTCGCCAATCTCGGGCACACCCTCATCCTCTTCGAGTCCCCGCATCGGATCGTGGCGAGCCTCGCCGACGCCGCCGGTGAGCTCGGCGACCGCCCGGCCGCGCTGGCACGCGAGCTGACGAAGATGAACGAAGAGGTCGTGCGCGGCACGCTGACGGAAATCCACCGGAACCTCGCCGCGCGCGACCGCATCCTCGGCGAATTCGTCCTGGTGATCGGCGGCGGAACTGGCGAGCCGAAGGACGGCGATGGCGACGGCGACGATGCCGAGCCCGGCGCCGCCACCTGACGAGCGCCCAAACCTCCCTTTACCGGAGCTTTTTCCTTTTCTTCTTCTTCAGGAGAAAGAAGCAAAGGCTCACACAATGAAAAAAGAGCGCGGCTCGCAGACGAGCGCTCTCACTTTCCCTTTGCCGGAGCTTTCTCTCCTTCTCGCTGGCCCTCGAGGGCCGCTCGAAATGCGCCCTCCGCGCGCGCGACCCAGGCTTTGTAGCCCTCGGGATCGACGAATGGGTGGCTCTTCCCGGCGCCGAGCGCGAGGCGCTCGCGCTTGCCGGCGAGATCGAAAAAGCCGCCGTGGGGCGCGAGGAAGATCTGCACCGGCAAGGACTTGAGGGTTGCGAACGTGCGCTCGAAATCGGCGGCGATCCCAGGGTAACTCTCGGCGCCGACGAAGCGGTAGTCGAGGATCGAGGCGCTGCTGACGATCACCACGTCGAACGAGTCCACCCTGAAGGTCCAGGTGGTGGCACCTCGCGTGTGTCCGGGAGTGAGACGCGCAGTCAGGGTCGTCCCGCCGAGGGTCACTTGCTCGCCGTCCGCGAGGCGGCGGTCGACCGCGACCGCAGGAAAGGCCCCTTCGTCACCCCAGCGGAAGTCCCCCTTGCCGCCGTTCTCGAGCAGCGTCGCATCCGCCGCACTGGCGAAGAGCCTCGCTCCGGTCGACGCCTTGAGCGCTGCGAGCCCGCCGGCGTGGTCGAAGTGAGCGTGGCTGTTGAGCAGGATCTCGACGTCCGTGACCTTGAATCCCAGCTTCACGAGGTTCGCCTCGATCTGCGGCGCCGTCTCGACGAAGCCGCCGTCGATCAAGATGTGCCCCGCGGGCGTGGTGATCAGATACGACGCTATGTCGGACGCGCCGACGTAATAGAGGTTGTCCGCGATGCGGAACGGCTCGACGGGTTGGTTCCACGAGCGCCATTCCTCGGTGGCCTGGCCAAACACGATCGAGCTTCGGAGCGCGAAAAGCGCGCACAATGAAAAAAGAGCGATGCGGCGCATCCTTGGGTCCCCTTTATTTTCTGTTCGGGCTAAAGCCTGCCGGAGATCCAGCAGCCGCCGAGGACTTGCGTGCCGCGGTAGAAGACCGCCGCTTGGCCCGGCGTGACGCCGCGCTGGGGCTCGGCGAAGTCGACCTCGACCCGGCATTCGGCCTGCGGCCGCACGAGCGCCGCGACGCCGGGGTGGCGCGAGCGGATCTTCACTGTCACTTCGACCGGCCCGCTCGGGGCGGTGCCGATCCAATGCAATCGCTCGCCAGCGAGGCCGGGGGCCATGAGGTCCGCCTCGTCACCGACCACCACCGCGTTCTCCGCCGGCAGGACTTCGAGGACGTACAGGCGCTTGCTCGAAGCCACGCCCAGCCCGCGTCGCTGGCCGACCGTGTAGCGGTAGTACGGATCCCCTTTACCGAGCTTTTCGCCTTCCGCTGTCCGAACCTCTGCAGGCAAAGCGTCAGGAGCTTTGCCGTAGCGCCCGGGGTGCTCCGCGATCTGCCCCTCGACGAACTCGCGCACGCCGGAGGCGACGAAGCAGACCTCCATCGACTCGCTCTTCTCGGCGACGACCAGTCCGGCGCGCCGCGCCAGCTCCCGGACCTCGGACTTCGTCATGCCTCCGAGCGGGAACGAGGCCGCGGCAAGCTGTTCGCGGGTGAGCTCGAAGAGGAAGTAACTCTGGTCCTTGTCGAGGTCGACCGCGGTGTGGAGCTCCGGCCCCTCGAGCCCGTCTAGGATGCGCGCGTAGTGCCCGGTCGCGATACGTGACGCGCCGAGCCGCGCCGCGCGCTCTTGCAGCAGGTCGAACTTGACGAAAGTGTTGCAGCGGACGCAGGGCGATGGCGTCCGGCCGCCCAGATAGTCGCGCACGAACGGATCGACGACGTGCTCGCGAAACTCCTCGTCCATCTTGAGCGTGTAGTGCGGGATGCCCGCCTGGGCGGCCACCCTTCTCGCGTCGCCGAGATCGAGCGCCGAACAGCAGCGTCCGTGAACGCGATCGCCGGAGTGGTCCCAGAGCAGCATCGAGAGGCCGACCACCGGCTCGCCGCGCTCGGCGAGCAGCCAGGCGGTGACCGAGGAGTCGAGTCCACCGGACATGGCGACCGCCACCAGGGGCTGCGCGGCTTTCATCGGGCCACCGCCGCCGAACGCAGGACGGCGACCGCCTCGGCCAGCGCCTGAAGGAGAACGTCGACCTCGTCCACCGTGTTCGACAGGCCGAACGACACCCGGAGCGAGGCGATCGCCTCGTCGTGCGCCATGCCCATGGCGAGCAGGGTGGAGCTCGCCCGCACCGTGCCGGAGCCGCAGGCGGCGCCGGTCGATACCGCGAGCCCCATGAGGTCGAGGCGGATCATCAACTCCTGCCCCACGAGCCCCGGGAAGGCGACGTGCGAGGTGTGCGGCAGGCGGGGCGCGCCGGCGCAGTGCACGCGCGCTTCCGGCAGGGCCGTCAGCCCGGCCTCGAAGCGATCGCGCAGCAGGCGCAGCCTGGCGTGGCGCGCCGGAAGATCCCGCGCCGCCAGCGCGCAGGCCTTGCCGAACCCGACCACCGCCGGGACATTGACCGTCGAAGCCCGGCGCTGACGCTCCTGCGCGCCGCCGACGAGCAGCGGTGAAAAGGCGGCGCCACCGCGGATCCAGAGCGCCGCCGCGCCGAGGGGACCGTGAAACTTATGCGCGGCGAGCGTCAGGTAGTCCACTCCAAGCGCCTGAACCGAAACCGGGATCTTTCCAACCGCCTGGACCGCGTCGCACAGCACGGGCACGCCGCGCTCGCGCAGGGCCGCCGCCAGTTCGGGCACCGGCTGGAGGGTCCCGAGCTCGTTGTTGGCCAGCATGAGAGCAGCGAGCCGCGTTCCGGGAGCGGCGGCGGCAACCATCCGGTCCGGCGACACCACCCCGTCCTCCTGCGGCGGCACCTCCTCCACCACGACTCCGGCGCGGGGGGCGCCGGCCCGCGCGGCAACGAGGATCGAGGGGTGCTCGAGGGCCGAAACGACAAAGCGGTCGCCGGGAGCGCACTCGCCCAGGCGGCTCGCGACCACGGCATTGTTGGCTTCCGTCCCCGACGAAACGAAGACGATCTCCTCCGGTGTCCGGCAGCCGATCAGCCCCGCCACCTGCTCGCGGGCGGCTTCGACGGCCTCGCGGGCCGCCTGCCCGAAGCGATGCACCGAGGAGGGATTCCCCCACAGTCCATCGCTGCCGCCCGCCCCGCCGAGCCAGGGGAGCATCGCCTCCCGGACCTCCGGGTCGAGAGGGGTCGTCGCATTGTGGTCGAAGTACGATCCGCGCATCGGCGCCGATTCTATCGCTGCGCGCCCGGCACCGGATCTGCAACAATCGACAGGGATGCCGACCCCACCTCGCCGAATCGGCCGGACCCGCGGACGCCTCCCGGTCGGACTGTGCCTGTGGCTCGCCCTGCTCGGCCAACTGGCCCCCAGCCCTGCGCTGCCCGCGGTCGAGCCGGCCGCACTTTCGCAGGAGTACCTCGCCTGGCTCGACGAGGTCGACTCGATCCTCACCCCGGAGGAGCGCGCCGCCTTCCTGGCACTCGACAAGGACTACCAGCGCGACGCTTTCATCGAGCGTTTCTGGCAGGCGCGCGATCCCTATCCCGACACCGTGCGCAACGAGATGCGCGAGACCTGGACGGCGCGGGTGGAGCAGGCCCGCCTCTGGTTCGGCAGCCTCAAAGAGGAGCGCGCCCGCCTCTTCCTCCTCAACGGGGCGCCGGCGGCGCGCCTGGAAGGGCAGTGCGCCGGGACCACCTGGCCGCTCGAGATCTGGGTCTACCCACGCAGCGAACGCATCCGCGAAGACGTCGTCATGTTCGTCTTCTATCGCCGATTCGCGCAGGGACCGTTCCGGCTCTGGTATCCGGACGAGGGACTGGCGATGTTGATGCAGTTCGCCCCGGTCGGCACGAGCGATTCCGCCCTGCTCGAAGAGATGTCGCGCAGCTGCATGCAGCGCGACGACATCGCCGCGGCTCTGGCCAACATCCTGCGCCGCGGGCGCATCGACTTCCAGCGCGTCCTGGAGACCGCCCTGGCGCCGATCGCCCCGATCTCGCGCGAATGGGTGGCGACCTTCAACTCCTACTCCACCGACCTGCCCGAGGGCGTCGCGAACCTCTCGGCCGAGCTCGCCATCGCCTTCCCCGGGCGCCGTCAGAGCCGCTCGGTGATGCAGGGGACTCTGGCGGTCTCGACCTCCGGTCTCACGCCGGCGGACAACGCCGGCGCCCAGTCCTTCGACTTCCAGTTGAACGGCGAGATCCTGATCGGCAAGAAGCTCTTCGACGCCTTCCGCTACAAGTTCGATATCCCCCTCGCGACCGCCGACCCCGCGCCTCCCCCTGCGAACAGCGAGAGTCCGGCGACCGCCGCCGGGGGGCCAGCCGCGCCCGCGATTCCGGCCACGATTCCGCTCGTCTTCGAGCGTTTCCTGCGTCCGGGCAAGTACACCCTGATCCTCAAGCTCGAGGACCTGAACGGTGGCGGATTCTTCCGCAAACTGATCGAGGTCGAAGTGCCGGCGGTCGAGGGACCGGTGCCCCAGGAGGTCGACGCGTTTTCCGCCGGGATCTTCGCCGAGGCCAACGCGGCGCTTTCGACGCTCGACAACACCATCCGCATCGTGCCGCCGCGCGGCGAGCTCCAGGCAGGGCTGGTGCGCTTCGACAGCCTCACCACCGGAACCGCCATCTCCGAGGTGCTGTTCACCCTCGACGGCCGGTCGATCCTGCGCAAGAACCGGCCGCCCTATTCGGTGGAGCTCGACCTCGGCGAGGTGCCTCGCACCCGGACGTTGCGCGCCAGCGCCTTCGACGACCAGGGGAAAGAGGTCGCCTGGGACGAGATCCAGGTCAATGCCAGCAGCCACCGTTTCCGCGTGCGGCTCATCGAGCCGCGCCGCGGCGCGCAGTACGAGAAGAGCCTGCGCGCCGAAGCCGAGATCGAAGTGCCCGAGGACGGCGCGCTCGATCGCGTCGAGTTCTTCCTCAACGAGACCCTGGTGGCGACGCTCTACCAGGAGCCCTTCACCCAGCCGATCGCCCTCCCCGCGGACGGCGGCATCGCTTACGTCCGCGCCGTCGCCCATCAGGTCGACGGCAACCAGACCGAGGATCTCGTCTTCGTCAACGCGCCGGACAACCTCGAGGAGCTCGATGTCCAGTTCGTCGAGCTCTACACCACGGTGCTCGACCGCGAGAACCACCCGGTCCGGGATCTCGAACAGGGCGACTTCCGCGTCCTCGAGGACGGCGTGCCGCAGGAGATCGCGCGCTTCGAGCACCTCGAAAATCTGCCCATTCACGTCGCCATCCTGCTCGACGTCTCGGCTTCCATGGAGAGCAACCTGGCGCAGGCCAAGGCGGCGGCGCTCAAGTTCTTCGAGAGCGCCATCACGCCGAAGGACCGCGGCGCCCTCATCGTCTTCAACGACCACCCCCTGCTGGCCGTCAAGCTCACCAACCAACTGCCGGCGCTCGCCGGGGGCCTCGCCGGGCTCAAGGCCGAGCGCGGCACCGCGCTCTACGATTCCGTCGTCTTCTCGCTCTTCTACTTCAATGGCGTCAAGGGCCAGCGCGCGATCCTGCTGCTTTCCGACGGCAAGGACGAGGGCAGCAGGTTCGACGTCGAGGAGACCCTGGACTTCGCGCGCCGGGCCGGGATCGCCATCTACACCGTCGGTCTGAACATTCCGCGCACCGACTCCGAGGTGCGGAAGGTCCTGAAGAAGCTCGCCGAAGAGACCGGCGGCCGCAACTTCTTCATCAAGGAGTCCACTGAGCTCGCGGCGATCTACGAGGCGATTCAGACCGAGTTGCGGTCGCGTTACCTGCTGGCCTATCAGTCGACCAATTCGAACCGCGAGCTGCGCTTTCGCCTCGTCGATCTCGAAGTCGGGCGCTCCGGACTCGACGCCAAGACGATTCGCGGCTACTACCCCTGAGAGCCCGGGTGAGCCGCCCTCGGGTTAGGATCACCCTCCCTCGCCGATGCGACTTCGCGCTCTCGCCGTTTCGCTGCTTCTCTGCCTGACCGGCGGCACTGCGGCCCCGGCTGCCCTTGCCGGTCCGCAAGGCGAGGCCCTGCCTGTTGCGGCGCCAGCAGAGTCTTCGGATGCCGCCACCGGCAGCTTCCTCGCCGACGTCGAGCCGCTGCTCTCGAGCGTCGAGCGCGAGGCCTATCTCGCCCTCACCCGCTCCTACCAGCGCCAGGCGTTCGAGCGCCGCTTCTGGGAGGTGCGCGACCCGTATCCCGAGACGGCGAGAAACGAGCTCCAGGAGCGCTTCGGTGAGCGCCTCCGCCTGGCCCGGGAACGCTACCCTGAGCCTGCCGACGAGCGCTTTCGCATGACGCTGCTCAACGGCGAGCCGGCGCGGCGGCTGCCGCTGCGTTGCGCCGAGCTGCTGCAGGCGGGCGAGATCTGGTTTTTCGGCTCCACCGACCGGATCCCGCACGGCTTCGCGCTCGTCTTCGTCTCGGGCGGCGTCAGCGAGAGCGCCCCGCACCGCCTCTGGTCGCCGCGGTCGGGCTACCAGGAGCTCCTGCTCTGGCCGCTCCCGGCCACAGGTGACGTCGCGGGCGAGATGGCCGAGAGGATTCCGCGCGACTGCCCGCGCGGGGAGGAGATCGTCGGCGGCCTCGCGGCGGCTTCCGACTGGAATGACCTCGCGACCCAGTGGGAGGTCATTCCGCATCCGAATCCCGAGTGGGTCCGCACCTTCCTGTCCTATTCGACCGACCTCCCCGAAGGTGCGCTGCCGCTCGCCGCGCAGGTCGAGATCCGCTTTCGTGGCCGCAATCAGAGCCGCACGATCGTCGATGCCAGCGTCATCGTCGAAGCCGCCGCGCTCCGGGGGGAGGCCTCCGGCCCGGTGCCGGCGGCGACCGCGCTGCTCCTCGACGGCGAGGTCCTGCGCGACGACGAGCTCTTCGACCACTTTCGCTACCGCTTCGAGATCTCCGCCGAACGTCTGAGCGGCGCCACGACGCTGCCCTTCTCCGCGCGGCGCTTCCTGCGTCCGGGGAGCTACACGCTGGTGCTTCGGCTCCAGGACCCGGCGAGCCGCCGGGTCTTCCGCAGCGAGCGGGCGCTCGAGGTGCCGGCACCCGGTTCGGCCGCTGCGGGTACCGCGACCGATACGGTCACTGCGGTCGCCGCGTCAGCCAGACCGCAGGCCCTGGGGGCCGAGGACGCCACCGCTCTGCCGACCCCGCCGCCGACGCTCGCCGCGGCCGCCGATGCCGCGGGTGCCGCGGGCGCTGCCAGCTCCCGCATCTCCGATGCAGCTCAGGAACCGAGCCTGCGCCTGCTGGCGCCGACCTCCCGGCTGGCCATCGGCCTGGTGCGGGTGGAGGCCGACATCCGCGGCGTCGTACCGGCACGGGTCGACTTCGAGCTCGATGGCAAGCCACTGCTCTCCAAGCGCCGGCCGCCGTTCTCGATCGAGATCGACCTCGGGCGCTCGCCGCGCTTCCGTCGTCTTTCGGCTGCGGCGGTCGACCAGGCTGGCGAGATCGTCGCCGCCGGCGAAGTGCTGCTCAACGGCGGCCCGCATCGTTTCGCGCTCCGCCTGACCGAGCCGCAGCAGACGCCCGCTGCCGGCGAGCCCCTCCAGGCCCGGGCCGAGGTCGATCTTCCCGAGGGGGAGGAGCTCGACCGGGTCGAGTTCTACCTCAACGAGACCCGGCTCGCGACGCTCTTCCAGGCGCCCTGGACGGTCTCTCTGATCGCCCCCCCGATCGACGGCCTCACCTACCTGCGCGCCGTCGCCTTTCTGGCCGGCGGAGGCGCCGCCGAAGACGTCCGGGTCCTGGGCGCCGAGGCGAGCACCGAAGCGGTCGACGTGGATTTCGTGGAGC
Source organism: Thermoanaerobaculia bacterium (assembly GCA_018057705.1). Taxonomy (NCBI): domain Bacteria; kingdom Pseudomonadati; phylum Acidobacteriota; class Thermoanaerobaculia; species Thermoanaerobaculia bacterium. The sequence continues at coordinate 58,282 of JAGPDF010000010.1, forward strand.
TCTACGCCACGGTGCTCGACAAGCGGGGCCGTCCGGTGACCGACCTCGCGGCGGAAGAGTTTCGCGTGCTGGAAGACGGCGAGGAGCAGGAGATCCGGCGCTTCGAACAGGTCGACACGCTGCCGATCCATGCCGGCGTGATGATCGACACGTCCGCCTCGATGATCGAGGAGCTGACCGATGCCGAAGCCGCCGCGCACCGCTTCTTCCGCGAGGTCCTGACTCCGGTGGACCGGGCGGCGGTCATCACCTTCGCCGACGCGCCGCGACTTGCGGTCCGCTTCACCAACAAGCTCGAGCTCCTGGCCGGAGGCCTCGCCGGCCTCGAGGCCTCGGGCGAGACCCGCTTTCACGACGCCCTCGCCTTCGCTCTGCACTACTTCTCCGGCGTGCGCGGCAAGCGGGCGCTCATCCTGCTCACTGACGGGGCCGACTCCGAGAGCCGTTTTCGCTTCGACGAGGTCCTCGAGTACGCGCGCCGGACCGGCGTGACGATCTACGCGATCGGTCTGAACGTTCCCGGGAAGCCGGTCGATGCCGGGGCGCACCTCGACCAGCTGGCGCGCGAGACCGGCGGGCGCTCGTTCCGCATCCGGCGCGCCAGCGAGCTCGCCAGCGTCTACGAGACGATCCGGCAGGAGCTGCGTTCGCAGTACCTCCTGGCCTACCAGTCGTCCCGACTCGACGGCTCGACCGCCTTTCGCGAGATCCGCCTCGAAGTCGGCCGTCCGGGCGTCACGGCACGCACGCTCTCCGGCTACTATCCCTGAAACCTGCGGCGACCCTGCACCAGGGGATCCGCGCGAACCGAGCTTCCGACGTCGCAGACCCTGGAAGGAATCCGCATGCCTCTTCGCCTGGTCCTCGCTTCCGCCTCTCCACGTCGAAGCGCTCTGCTTGCGGACCTCGACCTCGACTTCACGGTGCGGCCGCCGCAGACCGACGAGAGCCCCCTTCCGTTCGAACGCCCGGCCGACCTGGTGACTCGCCTGGCGATCGAGAAGGCGCGGACCACGATCCACCAGGGAGAGATCGTGCTCGCCGCGGACACCATCGTGGTCATCGGTAACGAGATTCTCGGCAAGCCCGCCGACGAGGCTGACGCCCGCTGGATGCTCGAGCGTCTCTCCGGCCGCGATCACGAGGTCTACACCGGCGTCGCCGTGGCGGCGGGGGACGGCGGAGCCGCGACACCGCCCGGCATTGGGACCCTCGCGACTCGGGTCGAGCGCACCCAGGTCCGCATCCGCACCATGAGCGACGCGGAGATCGCCGCCTACGTCGCGGGCGGCGAACCGATGGACAAGGCGGGCGCCTACGCCATCCAGGGCTGGGGAGCGGTCTACGTCGAAGCGATCACCGGCAACTACACCAATGTCGTGGGACTTCCGATTCCGGCGGTCGAGGCCTGCTTCCGCGAGCTCGGTTACGACCTCGCGAGCTTTCGGCGCAGCCGCGCTGGCGCGAGCTGATCAGCCTTCGAACTTGATCGGTTCGCCGAGCTCGGAGAGCGAGAAGTTGGTCATGATCTGGTGGCCGTTGAAATCGAGCACCCGCAGGTCCTCGACCGACGCCAGGTCGGCGGCCACCTTCTCGAAGGAGCGCGCATAGCGCTCCTGCACCGCGGCGAGCGCGACCTCGTAGGCGATGAACTTCACGATCCCCTTGTAGCGCAGCTTCTCCACCAGCCGGGAATCGGACAGCTCGGGATAGGTCGAGAGCACGAGGATCGGTCCGGTTCCGGTGAAGATGATGTAGGACCGGATGGGATTCTGGGGGTTCATGGTGGCGCTCTCCCGGCTGCGCCCGCACCGTAACCGGCGCCTCGGCAGCTGTCAAGGCGGGCCGGTCAGAATGGGCTAAACCTATCTGTCACAGACATTTATGACTCCTGTAACCCTCCCGTCACGAAGCCGCTGTGGAAAAGAACCGGCGAGGCGCCGGCCAGGAGCCGGCAACCGCTCACATCGGCCGGCTTAACTACTCATTTCAGGGCACTTATGTTGGTTGCACAGTTTCCTGTTCAAAATGCTGGCGAGGCCGGAACGATCGCGATTCCGATCCCCCTGCGGGGCAGTTTTCCGCAGGCTTTTCCGCGCTTGCTGCGGAGAGGTGCATGCTAGCCTCACGGACATGGTCGCGACCCGGATTCTGGTCGTCGAAGACGAGCCCGATATCGCCGAGGTGCTGCAGTTCAACCTCGAACGCGCCGGCTTCGCGGTGACCGTCGAGCGGCGCGGCGACAGCGCGCTCGAGGCCATCCGCCGGCGTCCGCCCGACCTCCTCGTTCTCGACCTGATGCTCCCCGGGCTCGACGGCCTCGAGCTCGCTCGACTGCTCAAGCGCGATCCTGCGACCTCGAACCTCCCCCTCGTCATGCTCACGGCGAAGGGCGAGGAGCTCGACCGGATCGTCGGCCTCGAGCTCGGCGCCGACGACTACATCTCCAAGCCGTTCAGCCCACGCGAAGTCGTCCTCCGGATCAAGGCGGTGCTGCGCCGCCACGCCGGTGAGGAGGAGCCCAGCGCCCGGATCGAGATCGGCAGGATCCGGCTCGACGCCGCCGCTCATCGCGCCGAAGTGCGCGGAGTCGACGTCCCCCTCACCGCCACCGAGTTCCGCCTGTTGCGGATCCTGATGGAGCGCCAGGGCCGCGTTCAGACGCGGGCGCGCCTGCTGACCGACGTCTGGGGCTATGCCGAGGACGTCGACAGCCGGACCGTCGACACGCACGTGCGAAGGCTCCGGCACAAGCTCGGTCCGGAGTCCGACCGCATCGAGACGGTGATCGGCGTCGGCTACCGGATGCGCGGCTAGAAGCGCGGCGCAGATGAAGCTGCTGCTGCTGCGCCACGCCGTCGCCCACGACCGCGCCACGTTCGCGGCCACCGGCAAAGAGGACCGGCTGCGCCCCCTCACCGAAGAGGGGAGGAAGAAGATGCGCCGGATCGGCGATGCCCTGGCCGGCCTCCTTCCCGAGCTCGCCCTGATCGCGACCAGCCCCTATGCGAGAGCGCGCGAGTCGGCGGAGATTCTCGCTCGGGCCTATCCCGGCCGCCCGGTGCTGTCGGAAGCCGCCGAGCTCGCGCCCGCCGGAGCCTCGGCGGGCCTCCTCAAGTTCCTGCAGACGCAGAAGTCGTTGCCGGCCGTCGCCTGTGTCGGGCACGAACCGGACCTTTCGCAGCTCGCCGGCTGGCTCCTCTCGGGGCAGCAGAAGTCGTTCCTCGAGTTGCGCAAGGGGGGCGCCTGTCTGCTCGATTTCACCGGCCGCCTCGCGCCGGGCAACGCCACCCTGCTCTGGCACCTCACTCCATCCCTGCTGCGGGCGCTGCGGTGAACGGCGAGGCGTTCTCCAGCGCGCACTCCGGCGGCGGCGCGTGAAGATCCCGGCCGATCTGCTCACCCGGCCAGCGGAGGAGGCCGTTCGCCGGCTGGCGCTCGTCCAGCTCGAGCGGGCGATCGAGGCTCGAAAGCAGCTGGTCGACGGCGACCGCGAAGAGGCGTTGCACGACTTCCGCGTCGCGCTGCGTCGCCTGCGGAGTCTCCTGCGCTCGCACCGGTCGGCTTTCAGTGTCGAGTTTCCCAAGCGGGCGCTGCGCAACCTGGCAACCCTGGCGCGCGACACCAACCCCGGGCGCGATGCCGAGGTGCAGCTCGCCTGGCTCGGCACCTTCGCCGCCGAGCTCAAACCGGCCGAGCGCGCCGGGCACCGGGTCCTCGCGGCGGATCTCACCGTGCGCCGTGACGAGAGCTATCGCAAGGTCGAACGCGAGATCGTGCGCGACTTCGCCGGTATCGCGGAAGATCTGGCGGCCCGCCTCGTCGCCTACAAGGTGACCGTGAACCTCGCGCAGCCCGCGCCGCCGCCGAGCTTCGCGGCCGCGACGCGCGAAGCGCTCGTCCGCAGCCGCGACGAGCTCTTCGACAAGCTGGCGCGGATCGAGACCGTCGCGGACGAGACCGAAGGGCATGCCGCGCGCATCGCCGCCAAGCGGCTGCGCTACCTGGCCGAACCTCTCGCCCCCTGGATCGACAGCGCGCGCCGCCCGGTCGAGCTGCTCAAAGCGCTGCAGGATCTCCTCGGCGAGCTCCACGACGGGCAGCTCCTGGCGGCCCACGTGGCCCAGTCCCTGGCGGAGATCGAGTCGAAACGGGCTCAGCGGCTCATCGCCGACACGCTGGACGGGGCGGACCCGACATCGCCTGCCGGACGCGCCGCGCAGGCTCTCCCGACGCTGCGGCGGAGCGAGCGCTCCGGCCTCATCGCCGTGGCCCGACGGCTCGGCGCGCGGAGAAGCGACCTCTTCGCCTCCCTGACGCAGGGCTGGCTGGGCGAGACCGCCCCTCTCCGCCAGGAGCTCGTCGCGGCGCTCGAAACGCTCGACCGCAGTCTCGGCGCGCCCCCCCGCCGGCGTCCGCCGCGAGAGAAGCCGGCCGCAGGCGCCCCTGCAGCTCGCAAGCCGCGCCGGCCGGGCGGGCGCCAAGCCCCCGTCCGGCGAACCCGGCCCGCGCGGTCGCCGTCGACCACCGGCTAGCTGCGCTCAGCGCGCGCGGCGACGGAGGGCGTTCGCCATGAAGATCGCCTGGCTGTCGCGCTCCGGCTCGCCCTCTGCGGGCTGTTCTTGCCGCCAGCTGCCGTCGGACTCGAGCGCCCAGGCCTTGCGGTTGTCGGCGAGCTGAACGTCGAGGATCGACTGCAGCTCGGCGCGCAGGTCGGGCGCCTCGACCGGGACCATCGTCTCCACCCGGCGATCGAGGTTCCGCGACATCCAGTCGGCGGAGGCGATGAAATACTCCGGGGCGCCGCCGTTGGCGAAGTGGAAGATGCGGGCGTGCTCGAGGAATCGCCCGACGATCGAGCGCACGCGGATGGTCTCGCTCATCCCGGGGACGCCCGGACGCAGCCGGCAGACGCCGCGCACGATGAGGTCGATCTCCACTCCGGCGCGCGAGGCGTCGTAGAGCGCCCGCACGATCTGCGGATCCTCGAGCGAGTTCATCTTGGCGATGATCCGTCCCTGGCGGCCGTGGCTCTCGTGCCCGGCCTCGCGCGCGATGAGCTCGAGGATACGCCGGCGCATGCTCGTCGGCGCCACGACGAGCTTCTCGAATCGCTGGTCTCCGATATGCCCCGAAGTCAGCAGGTTGAAGAGCTGGGCGGTGTCGGCGCCGAGAACGGGATCGCAGCTGAAGAGCCCGAGGTCGGTGTAGAGCTCGGCGGTGTCGGTGTTGTAGTTACCGGTCGCGAGGTGGACATAGGTGCGCATGCCGTCGGGCTCCTGGCGCACGACGAGCGATACCTTGGCGTGCGTCTTGTAGCCCAGCACGCCGTAGGCGACGTGCGCGCCCGCGCCCTCGAGCGCCTCCGCCCACTCGATGTTGCGGGCCTCGTCGAAGCTCGCCTTGAGCTCCACCAGGACGGCGACCTGCTTGCCGCGTTCGGCGGCCTCGATGAGCGACTGCACCACCGGCGAGTTGCGCGAGGTGCGGTAGAGAGTCTGCTTGATCGCCAGCACCGCCGGATCCTCGGCCGCGATCCGCAGGAAGCGCTCCACCGAGCTCGAGAAAGCGTCGTAAGGGTGGTGCACGAGAAGGTCGCCGCTGCGGATCACCCGGAAGAGATCGACTTCGCGAGTGTCGCCCGCGGGCTCGAGGCGCGGGTGGGTCTGCGGCCGCCACTTCGGCTCCTGCAACGCCGGCAGATTCAGCGCGGCGAGCTGGAAGAGGTCGCGCGCCGCCAGCGGCGGCCGCACCTCGTAGACGTCGGCCGGCCCCACCACGAGCTCGTCGGCGAGCAGCAGGCGCATCCACTCGGGCATCTCCGGCACGACCTCGAGCCGCACCACCGCGGCGAACCGCCGGGCCCGCAGCTCCTCCTGCACCGACTCGAGCAGATCCTCCGCCTGCTCCTCGTGCTTCTCGGCGTCGGCCGCCCGCGTCACCCGGAACGGATACGACTCGAGGAGCTCCATTCCCGGAAAGAGGCGCTCGAGGAACTCGGCGATCACCACCTCGAGCGGAATGAAGCGCAGCGAATCCGGCAGCTGGATCCAGCGCGGCAGGCTGGGCGGCACCTTGAGGCGCGCGAAGCGGACCTCGGCGCTCGCCGGCGAGCGCAGGGCGACCGCCAGCGAAAGGGAGAGGTTGGAGATGAACGGAAACGGGTGCGAAGTGTCGAGCCCGAGCGGGGTGAGAATCGGGAAGACGAAGCTCGAGAAGAACTTCTCGAGATGAGCGCGCTCTGCCGGCTGTAGGTCGCGGAAGGTGACCAGCTCCACGCCGTGGCGGGCAATCTCCGGCAGCACCTTCTCGAGCAGTAGCGCGCGCTGCTGCTGCTGGCGCGGACGGACCCAGGCGCCGATCTCGGCCAGCTGCTGCGCCGGCGTTCGGCCGTCGGGCGACAGGCCGTTCGGATGGCTCTGCTGTTGCAGCTTCAGCCCTCCGACGCGCTTCATGAAGAACTCGTCCAGATTGCCGCCGAAGATGGCGAGGAACTTGAGCCGGTCGAGGAGCGGCACTCCCGGATCCCCGGCCTCGGCCAGGACCCGCGCGTTGAACTCGAGCCAGGAGAGCTCACGGTTGAGGAAGGGCGACAGGTCCGCCGCTTCACGGTTCGCAGTGCCGCCTTCCGGCAGGCTGACAGTAGAGTTGACGGTCGTCGACATTTCGCCCTCGCTCGCGCGGACCCGGCGCCTCGACAGCGGTCGGATCGCGGCAGGCCAATGATCCTACTCTCCGGGCGTGACGTCGAAGTGACGTTCTCGAGCGTCGCCCCGGCGCCGCGGGACGGTCACTCGAACGCCCCACACAGGCCCTAGGCTCTCCTCCCAGCCGGAGAGGAGATCGCACCCATGTTCAGCCGCTGCGACATCCACGTCCACAGCAAGCGCTCCGACCGCCCGAGTGAGTGGTACCTCGACCGCATTGGCGCACCGGAGAGCTTCACCGAGCCGCTCGAAATCTATCGCCTGGCGAAGGCGCGCGGCATGGACTTCGTCACCATCTCCGACCATGACTCGATCGCCGGGTCGCTCGACATCGCTCACCTGCCGGGAACGTTCCTCTCCAGCGAGGAGACCGTCACCTTTCCGGAGGATGGCTGCGATCTGCACATTCTCGTTCTGGGAGTCACGGAGGCGCAGCATCGCGAGCTGCAGCGACTGAAGCGCAATCTCTATGAGTTCCGCGACTACGCCCGCAGCGAGGGCATCGTGCATGTCGTGGCGCATCCGCTCTTCCGCGTCAACGATCGGCTGACCCTCGATCACCTCGAGAAGATCCTCGTCCTCTTCCGTCTGTTCGAAGGGGTCAACGGTACGCGCGATCCGCGCGCGACGGCGCTCTTCGACGCCGTTCTCGGAGCGACCTCCCCGGACCTCCTGGCCGGGCTCGCCGAGCGCCACCGCCTGGCGCTCGACCTCGATCCCGAAGAGGCGCCGCGCTACGCGACGACCGGTGGCAGCGACGACCACGGCGGGATCTACGTCGCGACGACCTGGACGGAGACCGTCCTCGCGGACTCGCCGCAGGAGTTCCTCGCGCAGGTCGGCTCCGGCCGCTGCCGGCCCGGGGGAGAGGCCGGATCGTCGCTCAAGCTCGCGCGGAGCTTTCAGACTCTCGCCCACGACTACTATCGCGCCAAGGTGCTCGGCGGATCACGCTGGAAGAACGACCCGCTGGCCGACCTTCTGCGCCGCATCGCCGGGGGGGAGCTCGACCCGTCGAATCCGGAAGGCTCGGCCTTCGGCAAGACGGTGCGCAAGCTCCTCTCCTTCGCGCCACCGGTACCGCTCGCGCGCCCGGAGCCGCCTTCCGGCCCGGCCCGGGACCTGGCCGGCCAGACCGCGGCGGCGCGCGAGGCCGAGCGGCGGACGTTCGAATCGGCCTGCCGCCTCGGCCAACGAGCGGCAGCGAGGACCCTCGAGGCGGTCGTCTCGGAGCTCGAGCGCGGCGACATCATGAGCGCACTGCCGGCCATCTCCGACCTCGCACCGGTGGTGGTGGCGCTGTCGCCGTACCTCGCCGCGTTCCGCTTCCAGCACAAGGACGAGCCGCTGCATCGGCAGGTGGCGCAGCGGTTCGCGGCGGCCGCCCACCTCGAGGCCAAGAGCCCGCGCCTCGCCTGGGCGACCGACACCCTGCAGGACGTCAACGGCGTCTCGCGGACCATCGTGAGCGCCGCGACTCTCGCCCGCAGGCGCTCCTTGCCGCTCACCGTGCTGACGAGCGAGATCGCGCGACCTTCCCACGACTTCGACTGCGAGAACTTCGCGCCGATCTGGGAGACGCCGATCCCGCGCTACGAAGAGCTCACCCTGCGCGTTCCTCCGGCGATGGAGCTCATCGAACACTGCGAGCGCGAGCGTTACGGCCGGATCCTGATCTCGACCCCGGGGCCGGTCGGCCTCGCTGCCCTCGCCGCAGGAAAGCTCCTCGGCGTGCCGGTCGCCGGCATCTTCCATACCGACTTTCCGCGCTACGTCGCGGCGCTCGGCGGCGACGGACGCCTGGAGGCGATCGCTGGTTCCTACATCCGATGGTTCTACCGCCAGATGGACGAGGTCTTCGTCTCGAGCGCCTCCTATGCCGCCGAGCTGGCCGCGATGGGGATCGAAAGCTCCCGGCTGCGCGACCTGCCGCGCGGCGTCGACCTCGACCTGTTCTCGCCCACCCGGCGCGAGCCGGACCTCTTCGCCCGGTGGGGCCTCGGGAACGGACCCGTCATTCTCTACGTCGGGCGGCTGAGCCGGGAGAAGAACCTCGACGCGCTCTTCAGGGCTTTCCGGGCCCTGCGCTCCCGCGGTATCGCGGCGAGCCTCGCCATCGTCGGCGACGGCCCCGAGCGCCCGGCGCTCGAAATGCGCTGGAGCTCTCCGGATGTCGCCTTCATCGGCTACCTGCGCGGCGAAGAGCTCGCGACCGCCTACGCCTCCGCCGACCTCTTCGTCTTCCCGAGCCGCACCGACACCTTCGGCAACGCCGTCCTGGAAGCGATGGCCTCGGGGATACCGCCGATCGTGGCGAAGGAAGGTGGCCCCGCCGAGCAGGTGCGGCATGGCGAGACCGGGCTGGTCATCGACCTCGAGGTGCCCGACGCCCTGGTCGATGCGATGGCGATCCTCCTCGGGCGCGAGGGTATCCGGCGCCGGCTGGCCGCGGCGGCGCGCCAGCACGCCCGATCCTGCAGCTGGGGACGGCTCCTCACCGCCCTCTTTCCGGATCGTGACCTGCGGGAGACCGACGAGGTGCCCGACGACTTGCCGGCGGTCCGGACCGACTCCGAGACCCTCTTCGCCAGCGCCGGTTGACGGGCGGCCTGCCCCTCGGGATGTGACAGCGGTGTGACAGCCAGTGGTAGGCTTCAGCCTCGCCGTCAGCTGGAATCGCCACTGCCACCTGCACGATCTCCGAGGGCCGCATGAGACTCGACTCGATCATCAAGCGGTTCCTGCCTCGCGAGGAGCGCTTTCAGGAGCTGCTCCTCAAGGACACCCAGAATCTGACCCGCTCGGCCGAGCTCTTCCTCGCCATCGCCCGGAGCACCAAGCTCGAAGACCGAAGGATCAAGCTGGTCGAGCTCAAGGCGCTGGAGCACGAGGGCGACGAGATCACCCGCCAGGTCTTCGAGGCGCTCAACCGCTCGTTCATCACGCCGCTCGACCGCGAGGACATCCGCTCGATCGCAGTCGACCTCGACGACATCCTCGACTATCTCGAAGGCATCGCCCGCTACCTGGTCATCTTCCAGATCGACGAGGCGCCCGAGCCGCTCACCCGCTTCGCCGAGATCCTCCTCGAGATGGTCGGCCAGATCGACTCCGTGACCCGGCTGATCTGGGATCTCGGGAACGAGCCGCAGGTGCGCGACAAGCTGGTACGGATCTCGGAGCTCGAGAACCAGGGGGACGACCTCTTTCTCACCGTGATCGCCGATCTCTTCCGCGCCGACAGCGGGCGCAACGCCATGGACACGATGAAGTGGAAGGAGATCTACCAGAACCTCGAGGATGCCTGCGATTCCTGCAAGGACTTCACCCACATCATCGGCAACGTGGTGATCAAGAACGCCTGAGCCGGGCCTGCCCTCCTCGCAATGACCGTCCTCATCGCCATCATCCTCGTTGCGCTGATCTTCGACTTTCTGAACGGTTTCCACGACGCCGCGAATTCGATCGCCACCGTCGTCTCGACCCGGGTGCTGTCGCCACAGCAGGCGGTCGCCTGGGCGGCCTTCTTCAACTTCGTCGCCGCCTTCGTGCTCGGCACGCACGTCGCGAAGACGATCGGCAAGGGGATGATCGACCTCTCGATCGTCACCCCGCAGGTCATCCTCGCGGGGCTCCTCGGCGCGATCTTCTGGAACCTCTTCACCTGGTACTTCGGCATTCCGGTCTCCTCCTCGCATGCGCTGATCGGCGGCTACGCCGGCGCCGCCATCGCCAAAGGGGGATGGGCGGCGATCCTCCTGGCCGGCTGGACGAAGACGCTGCTGTTCATCGTCCTCGCCCCGACGATCGGAATGCTGCTCGGCTTCCTGCTCATGGTCGCGGTAGCCTGGCTCTTTCGCCGCGCCCGCGTGCACAAGGCGGATCGATTCTTCCGGCGGGCGCAGCTGGTCTCGGCGGCGTTCTACAGCCTCGGCCACGGCGGCAACGACGCCCAGAAGACGATGGGCATCATCACCGGCCTGCTGGTCTCGTCCGGGTACCTGTCCAGGTTCGAAGTGCCGCTTTGGGTCATCCTCATCAGCCATTTGGCCATCGCTCTCGGCACCCTCTTCGGCGGCTGGCGGATCGTCAAGACGATGGGTTCGAAGATCACCAAGCTTCAGCCGACCGGTGGCTTTTGCGCCGAGACTGCAGGCGCGCTGACACTCGTCGGGGCAACTCTCGCAGGCATCCCCGTGTCGACCACCCACACGATCACCGGCGCCATCATGGGGGTCGGCGCGACGAAGCGCCTCTCCGCTGTGAAGTGGGGAGTCGCCAGCCGCATCGTCTGGGCCTGGGTGTTGACGATCCCCATCTCGGCGTCCGTGGCAGCGCTCTGCTATCTCGTGGTCGCGTTTTTCCTTGGCGCCTGATCCGGCCGCGACCGATTTCCCGATTCGCCGCTTCTCTGATTCAATTCCGGGCGAGATGAGCCCGCGTCGCGACTCCGTTAAAACCGCCCAGCCCGCTGCCCGGCCGCCTCGCGGCAAGGTCGGCCCGGCAGCCGCGAAGTCCGGCCGCATCGCCGCGATCGACATCGGCTCGAATTCGATTCACATGGTGATCGTCGAACGCGGCGGTCCTCTCGCCTCCGGCAGTTATCAGGTGCTGGCGCGAGAGCGCGACATGGTGCGGCTCGGCAAGTCGGCGCTCGCTGACGGAGCGCTGTCGCCGAAAGCGATGCGCAAGGGGCTGGAGGCGCTGCTCAAGATGACCACGCTCGCGCGTCTCAAGGGGGCGGGCGAGATCGTCGCCGTCGCCACCAGTGCGGTGCGCGAAGCGGCGAACGGGAGTGATTTCCTCGCCCAGGTCCGCGCCCTCACCGGGCTCGACGTCCGCATCCTCTCCGGGGAGGAGGAAGGCGCCTTGATCTTTCGCGCCGTCCAGCACGCCGTCGATCTCTCGCAGGGAACCGTCGTGCTCGCCGACGTCGGCGGCGGCTCGACCGAGTGGTGCGTGGCGCGACGCGGCGACCTGCGTTCGGTGCAGAGCGTGCCGTTGGGCTCGCTGCGCTGCGCGGCGATGCTCGAGGGCGATCCAACCGCCCTGCGGTCGATCGAGCGCCTGCGGCGCGCCGTCCGCGAGGGCCTGGCGAAGCTCAAGACGCCGAAGTCGACCGACCGCATGATCGCCACCTCGGGGACCGCCGCCTGCTGTGGCGACCTGGCCGATCTCCTCGCCGGCCGCGAGCGCGGCGCGATGATCGGCGGCCTGCGCGAGCTCCGGGTGCGCGAGCTCAACAGCGTGGTCGCCGGTCTGCAGACGCTGACGGTCAAGGAGATCGCCGCCCTGCCGCCGGTCGGCGCACCGCGCGCCGGGTCGATCCTCGCCGGCGCCGTCCTGCTGCAGGAGCTGGCGGCGAAGGCCGGAGTCGACCGCCTCTTCCTCTGCGACCGCGCGCTGCGGGAAGGTCTGGTGCTCGAGGCGCTCGGTGCCCCCGCAGCCGCGGCCCCGGTCGCCGGCGAAGTGCGGCGCCGCCAGGTTCTCGACCTCGCGAGCCGGGCGCCGGGAATGCTCGCCCACGCGCAGCAGGTGGCGCATCTCTCTGTCCGCCTGTTCGACCTCACCGCCCCGGTCCACAATCTCGGCGCGCGCGAGCGCGAGTGGCTCGAATTCGCGGCCCTGTTGCACGACATCGGTCACTCGATCCACTTCGAGCGCCACCACAAGCACAGCCACTACCTCATCACCACCGCCGACCTCGACGGCTTCGACCCGCGCGAGATCGAGATCATCGCCGAAGTGGCGCGCTACCATCGCGGCGCTCCACCTCGCGCCCGCCACGCGTCGTTCGCGGCGCTGCGCAGCTGGCAACAGCGCTCCGTGGAGCGGCTCACGCCACTTCTGCGGGTCGCCAACGCACTCGATTGCACCCATGCCACGCGGGTCGTCGAGCTCTACGCCTCTCTCAAGGGGCGGCGCGAGGTGATGGTCGAGGTCCTGTCCCCCTTCGAGGTCGGGCTGGAGTTGGCTGCCGCCCGCGACCGCGCGCGACTCTTCGAGAAGGTCTTCGCCCGCCGCCTGACCTTCCGGCAGGGCCTCAAGAAGCCTTCGCGTCGCCGCTAATCCGCACTGTCACAAGGAGTTAACAACCGGCTGAAAAGTCAAGCCGCCGATCGCTGCGGAAAATCCCCGCGTCGGGATCGAATCAGCGCTCGGGATGGAGCTTCTGTCCTCGCCCAAATTCATTGTTTCCCATCATTTACGCTCAATGCACAAGAAACAGTGCAGAACGCTGATGAGCGCCCATCGAGCGGCCCTTCGGAGCACTCCGGGGGCGCTTTTCCACAGCCTTTTCCACCTCGGTTGCGGAGAACTCCGGGGAGCCCCACCGGGCACCGATTCGCCGCCGTTGTACACTCGCGCAGCACCCCCTCCATGGCCTACTCTTTCGCTCCCAGACTCCGCCTCGCCCCACTCTGGCCGGCCCTCGCAGCCCTCGCCCTGGCGGCAGTGCTGGCCTCGATCCTGCTCCCCCGTACGCTCGCCCAGCAGGCGACCTCCCAGCTGGCACAGGAGGCCCGCCTGCTCGTGGCAGCCGTGCCGGCCCCGGGCTCGCTCGTCTCGCCGGACCCGGACCTCGCGCAGCGTCTCCACCAACTCGTCGCCGGCACCGACTTTCGGATCACCCTCGTCGCCCTCGACGGCAAGGTGCTGGCCGACAGCCAGCGCCTTGGCAGCGAGCTCGCGGCCATGGACAACCATCGCACGCGCCCCGAGATCTTCGCCGCGCTGGCGCGTGGCGAAGGCAGTGCAGTCCGTCACAGCGACACCACCGAACAGGACACGCTCTACGCTGCACGGTTGGTCAACGACGCCGGCGGCCGCTCCTGGATCCTGCGCCTCGGGCAACCGCTCTCCACGATCTCCGCCCTGACCCGGCATCTCGGCAGGATCCTCCTCCTCGCCCTGGCGGCCGCCCTGGCGCTCGTCGCCCTGGTCTCGTGGTGGCTGACGCGCTCGCTCTTCCGGCCGCTCGGCGAGCTGCTCGCCGCGGCCGACGCCATGGGCCGCGGTGACTACGCCGCCCGCTTTCAAATTCCGGAGCAGCGGGAGCTGGCGCGCCTCGGCACCGCCCTGCAGCGCATGGCGCGGCACGCCGGCGAGCAGCTCCACGCCGTCGAAGCGGAGCGCGACCACCTGCGCGCCACCGTCGCCGGCATGACCGAAGGCGTGCTGGTCACCGATGCCCGAGGCAGAGTCCGACTGCTGAACTCCGCCTTCTGCGAGATCTTCGGCGTGCCGGCGAACGCCTCCCCGGGAGACGTCCTCGACCTGGCGCGCGAGCGCCGTCTGGTCGATCTCATTCAGCAGGTCCTCTCCGACGGCGCCGAACGGCGCGTGCACCTCGAGGTCATGGAGCCGGTGCGCCGCACGCTGGCTCTCACCGGATCGACGCTGGGCGCGCAGGATGGCGCCGTCGTCGTGGTTCGCGACATCACCGAATCGGAACAGCTGAACCGCATGCGGCGCGATTTCGTCGCCAACGTCTCGCATGAGCTGCGCACCCCGCTCGCCGCGATCCAGGGCTATGCCGAGACCCTCTGCGACGGCGCGCTCGAGGACCGCGACACCGCGCAGCGCTTCAGCCAGCGCATCGTGGACCAGTGCCGGCGCCTCGCAGCTCTCCTCGCCGACCTCCTGACACTCTCCCGGCTCGAGGGCAAGGAGGCGCTCGAATCGCTCGAGCCGGTCGATCTGCGGCGGCTCGCCGGCGAGGCGATCGAGCTCGTCGCCGGGCAGGCCGCCGCAAGGCAGGTCGCGGTCGAGCTCGTGCCGGGGCCCTCTCCGGTCGTGCAGGGAGATCCCGAAGGGCTCTTCCGCCTGTTTTCGAACCTGTTGGAGAACGCCGTCAAGTACAACCAGGCAGGAGGCAGCGTCGAGGTCACTCTGGGCTCCCGGGCGGGTGATCCCGAGATGCCGGCGGCGCCAACGCCGGCCGGCGCGCCGGCCGCCGGGATGGCGGTGATCGAGGTCCGCGACACCGGGATCGGCATCCCGGGATCGGCGCTGCCGCGCATCTTCGAGCGCTTCTACCGCGTCGACAAGGGCCGGGCGCGCGAGGAGGGCGGCACCGGGCTGGGCCTCGCCATCGTCAAGCACGTCGCCCAGGCCCATCAGGGCCGGGTCGAAGTCGAGAGCGAGCTCGGCCGGGGCTCGAAGTTCCGCGTCCTCCTGCCGCAACACCGCGACCGGGGCTAGCCCCGGCCGCGAGCTCCTCCAGGGCGGCAGCGCCTGTCGCACCCCTGTCACATCGACGTCGCAGCTTCGCAGGACCCCCCCGATATCTTTCCCTGGACTCGCAGCGCCCAGTCTGCAGCACCACTGCGGGCGCCGCGCAGGAAACTCGATCTGTCAACTTCAGGGAGGAATCTCATTATGCGCAAGTCTCTCGTCATCGCCGCAGGCCTCTGCCTGCTCGTCCTCGGCTTCGGCCTCGCCGCGAGCGCCGTCGCGCAGCAGCCCCTCATGGGCCTCTACTACTCTGAAGTCGAGAAGGACGGGCGGGTCTACGTGTTCAACACCCCCGAGCGTTTCAAGGCCTGGTCCGAGGGCGGAGAGATCGGCACCGCGGTCACCCTCGTCGGCCGTGCGGTGGACGGCAAGACCCTGGTCGCCGAGAACGAAACCGCGGTCGACCTCTACCTCTTCAAGCACAACCTGCCGGGCTACGACCGGCCGTCTCCCAAGCCCTATAACCCCGGCTTCGACGTCTCTTGGAAGGACGGCAAGACGACCTTCAAGACCAAGAACGCCGAGATCGGCATCTCGAACCGCCTGCAGGCGCGCTACACGATGTTCAACGCCGACAATCCGGCGGTCGAGGACATCGGCACCTTCAACATCCGCCGCGCCAAGACGGCGATCGAGGGCAAGGCGGGCGACTGGAAGTTCAAGCTGCAGGCGAATTGGGTCGGCGGCGGCTACGTCACCGCCGCGTCGATCGTCTCGAACTCGCTGCGCACCACGGTGCGCCGCGGACCGGAGCTCGAGGACGCCGAGATCTGGTGGACCAAGAACCCCATGGCCACGGTCTGGGTCGGCCAGGGCAAGGTGCCGTTCGGTCGCCAGGAGTACACCTCCTCGGGCAAGCAGCAGTTCGTCGACCGCTGGATCGGCAATGCGCTCTACGCTCCCGGCCGCGACCAGGGCATCCGCCTCGAGGGCATGAACAGCTCGAAGACCTTCGAGTACGCGATCGGCGCCTACAACGGCATCGCGCGCAACATCAACATCAACGACAACGACGAGTACCTCTATTCGGGCCGCGTCGCCTGGATGCCGTTCGGTGAGTACAAGTTCGAGGAGAGCTCGCTCGATCGCCCCGACGGACCTCGCCTCGCCCTCGGCCTCGCCGGCCTGACCAACACCGTCGGTCTCGGCGCCTCGGCGATCGACATCGAGCGCCTGGGCTACGAAGTGGCCTTCAAGTGGGGCGGCTTCAACGTCCAGGGCGAGTACTTCGACGAGAATGCCGAGAACCAGAGCAACGTCACGTCGGACAACCTCGGCTACTACCTCCAGGCGGGCTACCTCTTCCCCGGCAACAAGTTCGAGGTCGCCGGCCGCTACGAGAGCATCGAGCGCGACACCACCTTCAACGTCAGCAACCTCGGCAGCGCCCTCAAGGACTTCGAGGGCACCGGCCTCGGCGTCAGCTACTACCTCAACAAGCATGTCCACAAGATCCAGGCCGACTGGTTCAGCTACGAAGACAAGGTGACCGGCGCCGGGCTCGATGAGCTTCGGGTCCAGCTCCAGGTCATCTTCTAAGCCTCCCTCGGGTTGGGGAGATCCCCGTCCCTCGGCGGGGGTCTCCCCTCTTTTTTTCATCCGTAGTAGGTTTGATGTTTGCAGGAGAAAGTGAAAATGGAACGTCACAGGGACCAGGATTTCGAGAAGATTCGCCAGTCGCTCCTCCGCATGGGAGGGCTCGTCGAGCGGATGATCAGCGAGGCGATGGCGGCGCTCGTCGAACGTGACACCGCGCGCGCCCAGGCGGTGATCCGCACCGATGCCGACGTCGATCAGCTCGAAAAGGACCTCGATGACGCCTGCCACGCCATTCTGGCGCTGCAGCAGCCGACCGCAATCGACCTGCGATTCCTCGTCGCGGTGATGAAGATCTCCACCGATCTCGAGCGCATGGGCGACTCGGCGGTGAACGTGGCCCAGGCGGTCGAGATCCTCAACCAGGACCCGCCGCTCAAGCCGTACATCGACCTGCCGCGCCTGGCGATCATCACCCAGGAGATGGTGCGCGACGCTCTCGACAGCTTCGTCCGCCGCGATGCTCGCGCCGCCTTCGAGGTCTGCCGCCGCGACGACGAGGTCGACGCCCTCTACCGCCAGCTCTTCCGTGAGCTCCTCACCTACATGATCGAGGACCCGCGGACCGTCGCGCGGGCGCTCCACCTGCTGCTCATCGCCCGCAATTACGAGCGCATCGCCGACCACGCCACCAACATCGGCGAGGATGTCGTCTTCTACGTCGAAGGCCGCGACATCCGCCACCTCGCCCCGGTCGACATCTCCGAGCGCAAGTAGAGCCGAATCAGCGGGTCCGGTCGCTCCAGGCGAGCGACGTGCCGCGTTCGAAACCGTCGAGAAAGAGGCCGTTGCACGACGGCTCCGACTTCTCCACCGCCCCGATGTCGCAGGCCGGCCCCTGGGGGCGCGCCACGCCGCGCTGATCGGCGGCGAGACCCGGGATGATGCAGGTTCCGTTGTCGACCGCGGTGCTGTCCGGCAGGTCGTGGGTCATCGTCTGCTCCTCCCCGGGGGCGCCACCGCAGGAGAGAGCGAGCCTGGGCAGGTCGACGACGGTATTGGGATGGTTGCCGTTCGCAGTGCTGCTGCCGCAGGTGCCCTGCGGCCAGAGGCTGAACTCGAACCGCGTTGGAGCCAGCTGAAAGAAGCAGTCGCTCGGGTTCTCGAGCAGGTCGATGTTGTCCGAGAACAGGACGTTCACCAGCTCGATGCCCCCACTCGCGAACTGATGAATGCCGCCACCGCTGTCTGCGGCCGCATTGCCCGCGACCGTGACGTGATAGAGCGTCACGGAACCGCTATTGCGCAGCGCGCCGCCGCCGGCGGCGACGCTCAGGTTGTTCGAGATCGTGGCGTTCGCGAGGTTGAGCGCCCCGGTCACCTCGATCCCGCCACCGCCGCCGGCACGGTTGCCATCCACGGTGACGTTGCGCGCCTGGACGATCGCCGGAGCGAGGATCGCGAGCCCGCCGCCGACGTCCTCGAAGACCATGTTCGAGGAGAAGGTGGACTGAATGAGGAAGAGCTCCGTCGTTCCCCAGACGTGCAGGCCCCCGCCGCTCGAGCGCGACCAGTTGCCGGCGAAGCGGCTGGACTCGATGCTGGCGATCGAGAGGTCGCGGATCGACATGCCGCCGCCGGACGGCGGCGTGCCGGCGTTCTCGGCGGTGTTGCGGTCCACGACGCTGCGGTTCATGTAGAGCTCGCCGGTCCAGAACTCGATGCCGCCGCCGCTGCCGCCGGAGCGGTTGTCGGCGACCTCCGCCTCGAAGAGGACGAGCACCCCGCCGTTCAGGTTGACTCCGCCGCCGCCACCGTTCGACTCGTTGCCGGTGACCGAGCTCCATAGAATGCGCACCTCGGCGTTGCTCGCCGCGAGGCCGCCGCCCCAGAAGCTGGTCGTGCTCTCGCGGACAGCCGCTCGGTTGAGCACCAATACTGTGTCCGCCGGAGCGCCAGCGCCGGTGACGAGGACCGCGCCACCGGGTCCCGCGTTCGAGCGCCCATGAGTGAGCACGATGTCGCGCAGCTCGACCTCGGCCTGGTCCTGGACCGCGAAGATCCGCGTGGCGAGACCGCCCGACAGGGTGATCCGGCCACCCCCGTCGACGACGACCTGCCCGGAGAGAGGCCGCTCGGCGCTCACCAGAATGAGATGTGGCGCCGGGCCGCAGTCGAACGACAACGTGCCGCCGCCGCTGTTCACCGCCGTGATCCCGGCATCGAACGCGGCTTCCGTGCAACTAGCCGGCGTTCCGGTGCCGACGACCGCCGAAGTGGCGGAGAGCTCCGCGGCAGAAAGGCTCGCGGCGAGAAACAGGGAGGCGGCGGCTGCGGGTCGAAGTCGGGGCATCGGATCTCCGGGAAGGCCTTCCCAGATGCGAACGGCCTCTTGCCTCGCTACCGGACATCCGACCCTGGGCAATCCGCTCCGCCACGGTAAGCTCCACCAGTGGATCTACCCGAAGAGCCCGGCGCAGGGGGCGACCTGACCGGCCTGATCGAGTCCTTCAAGGACGGTCCCGGCGTGCCGGTCGATGCCCTCTGGCAGGCCGCTTACGCGGAGCTCAAGAAGGTGGCTCGGGCGCGGCTGCGCGGCAACCGGCGAAACACCGTGCTCGACACCACGGCGCTGGTGAACGAGTCGTACCTGAAGCTCGCCCGGCTCGGGCGACTCCGGGTGGAGAGCCGCGGCAAGTTCTTCGCCTACGCCTCCCGCGTCATGCGCTCGGTGATCGTCGACCTGGTGCGCGAGCGCCAGGCGGAGCGCCGGGGCGGCGGGGTCGCGGCGGTGACGCTCGACACCGCGGCCATCGACAGCAGCCGTGTCGCGCTCGCTGCCGAGCCCCTCCGGGTCGACGCCGCGCTCGCCGAGCTCGAGAAGGTCGAGCCGCGTCTCGCGCGGGTCGTCGAGATGCGGTACTTCGCCGGCCTCTCCGAGATCGAGATCGCGACCGCGCTCGACGTCACCGACCGGACCGTGCGGCGCGACTGGCAAAAGGCGAAGCTCCTGTTGCACTCGATGCTTCAGGCATGAGCCGTCTCCCTTGCCCGCCGGAGCTCTGGCCGGAGTTCTCGCGCCAGCTCGATCTCGCACTCGACCAGCCGCAGTCGAAGCGTCTCGGCTGGATCGAATCGCTGGCGGGCGAGCAGCGCGAGCTCGTGCCCTACCTGCGCGCCGTCCTCGCCGCGGACGACGACTCGACCTTCGCGACGGACGCACTCGCGGCGATGGTGGCCGGCTCGGCGGGCGAACGCCCCGGGACGAGCGGGCCGGCTGCCCTCGACGCCGATGACGGAGTCGAGCTCCCGGTCCTCGCCGGAGACCGCATCGGCCCCTACACCCTCGAACGCGAGCTCGGACGAGGCGGCATGGGGGTCGTCTGGCTCGCCGCGCGGAGCGACGGCGCCTACGAACGCAAGGTCGCTCTCAAGCTGCCGCACACCCACCTCTCCGGGAGCTCGATGCAGCGCCGTTTCCGCCGCGAACGCGACATTCTGGCGACCCTCAGCCATCCGAGCATCGCGCAGTTCCTCGACGCTGGGGTGACGGCGGAGGGACGCCCCTACCTCGCCCTCGAGTGGGTCGCCGGCGTGCCGATCACCGAGGCGTGCCGCGCCGCGCACCACCCCCTTCCGGTCCGGATCGAGCTGATCCGCCAGGTCGCCGCTGCCGTCCATGCCGCGCACGCCCGTCTGATCGTGCACCGCGACCTCAAGCCTTCGAACGTGCTGGTGACCGCCGAGGGCACGGTCAAGCTCCTCGACTTCGGCATCGCCAAACTCCTCGAGCCCGACGAGACCGCCGACCCCGATCCGTCCACCGTCGCCCGACCCGGGCTCACCCAGCTCACCGTCGAAGGCACGCGCGTCGCCACTCCCGACTACGCCGCCCCGGAGCAGCTCACAGGCGCTCCGATTACGGTCGCCACCGACGTCTACTCGCTCGCGATTCTCCTCCACGAGCTCCTCACCGGCCGGCGCCCGTTCGAGCCGGCCTCCGGGCCGGCGCGCCTTCTGCAGATTCTCACTCCCGGCGTCACGGCGCCGCGCGCCTCCTCTCGCGTCGACCCCGCGCACGCCGAAAGCGTCGCGGGGATGACCGCCGCGGAGCTCGCCCGGGCCCTCACCGGCGACCTCGACGCGATTCTCGCCAAGGCGCTCGCGACCGATCCCGCCGATCGCTACTCGTCGGCCGAGGCCTTCGCCGCCGACCTCGGTCGTTACTCCCGGCTCGAGGCGATCGAGGCACGCCGCATCGGCAACTTCACCCGCACGTTGAAATTCGTCCGCCGGCATCGGCTGAGCACCGGGCTCGCCGCGGCGCTCACCCTGGCCTCGGCGCTGGGGGTCGGCGGCATCCTCTGGCAGAGCGCGCGCACCGCCCGCGAGGCCCGGCGCGCCAACGCGACGAAGGAGTTCCTGATCGGCGTTTTCCAGGCGAGCGACCCACGGGTCGCCGGTTCGCGACCGCGCGGCGCGATCACCGCGCGTGAGCTGCTCGACCTCGCGGCGCGGCGCCTCGAAACGGAGCTCGCCCTCGACCCTGCGACCCGCAGCGAGTTGAGCGAATTGACCGCGACGATCTACACCTACCTCGACGAGCTCGCTCCGGCGCGCCGCATCGCCCGCGCGGTCAGCGAAGAGAGGCAAGCCCGGCTCGCCCCCGACGACCCGGAACTCCTCGACAGCCTCATGTTCGAGGTCTGGATCGCCCTGCAGGCGGGCGACGCCGCAGACGCCGGGCGCCGGCTCGACGAGCTCGACCGCCACCTGCGCGCCGCCGGCCTCGACCGCTCGCGACACCGCGCCGAATGGTACCTTGCGGCGGCCGACGTCGCCGGCGAGAGCGGCGACGTCCAAACCCGCAAGACCGCGCTCGAGCGCGCCGTCGGCATCTACGAGCACGCCGCGCCGCGCGACAGCGGCCACGAGGCCGCGCTCTCCAATCTCGGCGAGCTCGCCTTCGGCCGCGACGATCTCCCCGGAGCGCTGGGATGGCTCGACCGCGCCCTCGCCGTGGTCCGCCAGACCGAGTCGGACGCCGCCACCGACCTCGGCCGCATCCAGAGCCGGCGCGGCCGGGTGCTCACCGAGCTCGGTCGCCTCTCCGAGGCGAGGACGGCGTTCGAAGAGGCCCGCCGCCTCTACTCCGAGACCCTCGGCCTGGACCATGCCTCGGCCTGGCAGGCGACCGCCGGCCTCGCCCTGCTCGAGCACCGCCGGGGCAACCGCCCGGCCGCCGAGCCCCTGTTTCGCAGCATTCTGGCGAGCGCTGGCTACCCTTCTCCGGTGAACCGCGCGCGCCGCGCCGAGGCCGATTTGCTCTACGGCCTCTTCCTCGCCGAATCCGGCCACCCCGCCGAAGCCCGCCCGGTCCTGGAAGGGGCGCTCCCCCTGCTCGCCGCCCGGCCCGAGTCGGCCAGCGACCACCGCCGAGCCGAGCGCGCTCTCGCCGCGCTGCCCGACAACTCCTGAGGAACTACGGACAGCCGCCACCCACGGCAGCCGTCCACAGGCAGGCGTCGCCGGGCTCGAAGCCGTCGGCGAAGAAGGGGACGATCCACCGCCACACGCTGCCGCCGTCAGTGCCAACCTACAGGTTGGGAGGCGACGCGGAGTCGATCTCGAGGTGCCGGATCCGGGCATACGGCAACTCCGGAACGAGCGCGTTCCAGCTGCCGCCGCCATCGAACGACCGCAAGACTCCGGCGTCCCACATCCCGGCGTAGACGGTCGCGGGGCTCGCCGGATCGACCGCCAGGGCATAGGCGGGTCCAGGCAGTCCGTTGTTCGCCGGAATCCACACTCCGCCGCCGTCGGCAGTCTTGGACACTCCATCCTGGGTTCCGACATAGAGCGTCTGGGAGTTCGTCGGATCGATCTCCAGGGAATACGCACTGTGGCCTGGCAGACCATTGTCGGCTCCGACCCAGTTGTCGCCGCCATTGGTCGACTTGCTGACTCCAGGGAAACGCCCTCCGACGTAGAGCGTATTGGGAGTCATCGGGTCGACCACCAAGTGCCCGTAGCCATTGCCGACGAGTCCGACACTCGAGGCAATCCAGTGATCGCCAGAGTCAACCGACTTGAACACTTTGTCGTCGTAGGCGGCCGCATAGAGCGTGGCAGCGGTCGTCGGGTTGATGGCCACCGCAGCGACAATGGCGCCCGATGGAAGGCCCGCGCCTGCGGCGGTCCAGCTTCCGCCGCCATCCAGGGACTTGAAGATTCCAGGGTTGTAGGTCCCGGCATAGACAGTGGCGGGGTTCGTCGGATCGACCGCCAGAAAGAGCGCCGGGCTCGTCAATCCGCCATTGGCGGGGAGCCACGTCGCACCGGAGTCGATGGACTTCCAGAGGCCGGCGTTCCAGGTCCCGGTGTAGAGCGTGGCGGGGTTCGTGGGATCGATCGCCAGCGAGTCGATCCTCGTATTTGTCAGTCCTTCGTTGACCGCGGCCCAGTTCGCAGCCGCATCGCTCGAGCGGAAGACCCCGCCGCCCGTCCCGGCGTAGAGCCTGGCGGGGCCCGAAGGCGCGATCGCCAGAGCCTTGACCAACGGATTCGTCAGTCCGGTGTCGGCGGCGGTCCAGTGATCGCCCGAATCGACCGACTTGAAGACTCCGGCGCTCGTTCCAGCGTAAAGGGTCGAAGGGACCGCGGGATCGATCGCCAGCGACTGAATCTGCGGGTCCGTCAGTCCGACGAGGAGATCCGTCCAGGTGGCGCCCGCGTCGGTCGACCGGACCACGCCGTGGTTGCTGCCGCCCTGTCCGACGTAGGTGCCACCATAGATCGTCGACGGGTTCGTCGGATCGATCACCAGGGCGAAGATCCGGATGATGGGAGACCCCGAGAGCACAGCGGTCCAGCTGGAACCGGAATCGGTCGACTTGTGGACCCCACCGTCCCTACCCGCGTACAGCGTCGTCGGGGTCGCGGGATCGATCGCCAGGGCGTTACAGCCGCCAGCGTTGAACGGAGCCGTCGCCGCCCAGGTGTCTCCGAAGTCGGTCGATCGGTAGATTCTGCCACCGATGCAGGAGTAGATCGTGGAAGGAGTGGCCGGATCGATCGCGAGGGCGTGGCAACCGCCCCCTGGGTTTTCGGGAATTCCAGCACTGATCAGGGTCCAGTTCTCACCGGCGTCGACCGACCGGAAGACTCCACCGTACCGGGTTCCGACGTAGATCCTGACGGGGTTCACGGGATCGATGGCCAAAGCGAGAACTTCGAGATCGGTGAGACCGTTGACACGGGGGGTCCAGCTGGCGCCGGAGTCGGTCGAGCGAAAAAACCCTCCCGCCTCTCCTCCGGCGTACATCGTCGAAGGGTGAGACGGGACGATCGCCAGCGCATTGACCCCTCCCCCGTACGGACCGACGCTCTTCCAGTAGCCCTCTCCTGCATGGGCCGTGACCGCAATCGCGACGCCCAGCAGCAGGGCGACGCTGAGCGCATTTCCTGGCCAAGCTCTGGATCGTCCCTCACCGCTGGTGGGCATCGCTCTCCCTCTCGTCACGACTCCATCTCGCAACGTAACACAGCGAAGGTCTCGACCCTCCGCGCACTCGCCTTGGCGCGCCATGCTGACCACGAAGGTCGAAACCGCAGGCGCTCGCCTTCGGGCCGAGCGGGCAATCGCTGCGCTGCCGGCCCCCTGACTCACGCCGGGCAGCGATGCCGTCAGCGGCCGATTCTACGGACAGCCACCGCCCACGGCAGCCGTCCACAGGCAGGCGTCGCCGGGCTCGAAGCCGTCGGCGAAGAAGGCGGAGGTGCGCTGCGCGACTCCGATTCCCGTCCCGGCGTAAAGACTGCCGGGAGTCGCGGGATCGATCGCCAGGGCGTAGACCATAGGGACGGGTAGACCTTCGTTGACTGCCGTCCAGGAATCGCCGGAGTTGGTGGAGGTGAAGACCCCCCACTCTTGCGTCCCGGCATGGAGAACCTCGGGTACCGCGGGGTCGATCGCCAGCGCAAAAATGGTCGAGTCCGTCACCCCGGTGCTGGCCTTGGCCCAGTTGTCGCCGGCGTCGAGCGACCTCCAGACGCCGTCGTCCGTCCCGGCGTAAAGCGTGGCCGGGGTCGTGGGATCGATCGCCAGAGCGAAGACGAGGTAGACCGTCGGGCCCATGTCGACCTCGGTCCACACTCCGCCCGCGTTTTCCGACTTGAAGAGGCCGTTCCAGCTCGCGGCGTAGAGCGTGGCGGGGGTCGCGGGATCGACCGCCAGCTCGAGGATGGATCGATCATCCGGCAGGCCGGCGTTGGCCTCGACCCAGATGCCGCCGGAGTCGGTGGACTTCCAGACACCTCCAGAAGTCCCGGCGTAGAGCGTGGACGGCGTCGCCGGATCGATCGCCAGCGCCTCGACGCTGTCCGCCGGCAACCCCTGGTTGGCCGCGGCCCATGTGCCGCCGGAGTCGGTGGACTTCGCGACTCCGCCGCCCTCGCCCTCCGTCCCGGCATAGAGCGTGCTCGGCGTCATCGGATCGATCACGAGGTCCCGCACCAGCACGCTTGCCAGCCCGGTGTTGGTCCTCGTCCAGGTGCCGCCAGAGTCGATCGACTTCACGATGCCGCCGTAGAAGGTCGCCGCGTAGAGGGTCGCGGGAGTGGTGGGATCGATGGCGAGCCGGGTGACACTCGGACCGGGCAGCCCGAAGTTCGCCTCGGCCCAGGTGCCGCCGGAGGTGACGGTCTTGAAGACACCGCTCTCCGTCCCGGCGTAGAGCGTAGCCGGGGTCGCAGGATCGATCGCCAAAGCGATGGGGTTCAGGCTCGACGGCTCAGTCTGAGTGGCGGCCCACTGGCCTCCGGCGTCCGTGGACTTCCAGACCCCGCTCATGTAGATGCTGGCGTAGACCGTGGTGGGGGTCGCAGGATCGATCGCCAGAGGTCCGACGAACAGATTCGGCAGGCCGGCGCTGGCGGCGTTCCAGGTGCCTCCGGAATCGACCGACTTGAAGACCCCACCGCCGGCCGTCCCGGCGTAGAGCGTGCCGGGGGTCACGGGATCGATCGCCAGAGAGCGGAGGTTCCCGCTCGTCATGCCGACGTTGACGGTGGCCCAGCTGCCGCCGGAGTCGACGGTCTTGAAGGCCCAGGTCGTCGTCCCGGCATAGAGGGTGGAAGGATTCGCGGGATCGATCGCCAGCGTCATGATCCGGAGGTTCGACAGGCCCGCCGAGGCGGCGACCCAGCTGCCGCCGGAGTCGATGGACTTGAAAACCCCAGATTCGCTTCCGACGTAGAGGGTGGCGGGAGTCGCGGGATCGATAACGAGGCCTCTGACCCGGAGATCCGTCAGGCCCGCCACCGCTGGAGCCCAGCTGGCACCAGCGTCGACGGACTTGTAAACCCCGTTGTAGGAGATCGCGGCGTAAAGGGTGCTGGGGCTGGCGGGATCGATCACCAGGCTCGTGGGGATCCCGAAGCCCAGACCTGTGCTGGCGGAGACCCAGGTGCCGCCGGAGTCGGTGGACTTCCAGACGCCGCGCGAGGTGCCGGCGTAGAGACTGGACGGCGTCACGGGATCGATCGCCAGGGAATGGACCGTCGCGCCGTAAGGCCCCTGGCTCGTCCAGACGCCGGTTCCGGCGTGGGCGGCGCAAGGCAACACCGCCACTGCGACGGCGAAGACGGCTGCGATCCAGTTCCCGGCCTTCAGGCATCGCCCTTGCGGCTGCGGCATGCAGTCTCCTTTGCGAATTCAGGTCGATTTACCGTAGCACGGCACGCCGCCAGGTCTGCTGCGGCACCCCGCCCAGCACCTTGCCCCTGCGCTCGCCCCTGGTTGTCACACCGCTGTCACACGCCGGTTCCTCCCCTGACAAACCCGGTTGACAGAGTGCCCCTGCCACCGGAGAGCTGCGCCTCGAGGCGCCGCGACCGGAATCACTTCCACGGAGGAACCACCCATGAAGCGCACGTCGCTCCTCGCCCTCGCAGCTCTGACTCTTGCCACCGCCCCGCTGGCCGCGCAGCCGGCGCAGGTCGACAGCTCGATCGCCCCTTACGCCAAGTCCAGCGGCATCTCGGGCAATCTGAGCTCGATCGGTTCCGATACACTGAACAACCTGATGACCTTCTGGGCCGAGGGCTTCCAGAAGCAGTACCCGAACGTCCGGATCCAGATCGAGGGCAAGGGCTCCTCGACCGCCCCGCCGGCGCTGATTTCGGGAACCGCCCAGCTCGGTCCGATGAGCCGGCCGATGAAGGCCGAAGAGATCGACGAGTTCGAGAAGAAGTACGGCTACAAGCCCTCGGTGGTCCGCGTCGCGGTGGACGGGCTGGCGGTCTATGTCAGCAAGGACAACCCGATCGAGAAGCTCACCCTGCAGCAGGTCGACGCCGTCTTCTCGAAGACCCGCAAGCGCGGCGGCAAGGATGCCAAGACCTGGGGCGACCTCGGTCTCACCGGCGACTGGGCCGGAAAGCCGATCTCCCTCTACGGCCGCAATTCGGCCTCGGGCACCTACGGCTACTTCAAAGAGGTCGCGCTCGCCAAGGGCGACTACAAGGAGACCGTGAAGGAGCAGCCGGGCTCCGCTTCCGTGGTCCAGGGCGTCACCGAGGACCGCTTCGGCATCGGCTACAGCGGCATCGGCTATCGCACTTCGGGCGTCAAGGCGCTCTCGCTGTCCGAGAAGGGCGATGCCTATTACGGGACCGGGACCGAGGACGTCCTCTCGGGCAAGTACCCGATCTCGCGCTACCTCTACGTCTACTACAACGCGGCGCCCGGCAAGCCCCTGGATCCGCTGGTGCGCGAGTTCCTGCGCTTCGTCGGAGCTCGCGAGGGCCAGGAGATCGTCGTCAAGGACGGCTACCTCCCGATCCCCGGCAAGATTGCCGCCGAGGAGCTGGCGAAGCTTCAGTAGCCGCTGGAGATTCGGGATCCGGCGGCGGAGGATCCAACCGATCCGCCGCCGGATCTGCCGATTTCCACCCAGCCCCCCTACCCCCCGCCCATGACCATTTCCGACGCCAACCTCCCGCCGGCCCCGGCTTCCGACAAGTGGCATTCCGCGCCGCGGCGCGCCGAGACCCGAGCCACGGGACGCACTGCGGCCCGGCGGCTCTTCGTCGACCGGGCGGCGCGTTGGGTGGTCACCGCCGGCGGCATGGCGATCATCGCCAGCATCCTCGGAATCCTCTTCTTCATCCTGCTCGAGGTCCTGCCGCTCGTGCGGTCGGCGCAAGTCGCGGTCGGTGCCAGCGTCGAGGTGCAGCAGGAGGTCCAGGCGCTGACGGTCGACGAGCATCAGACCCACGCGGCGCTCCTCGAACCGGGCGGCGTGATCCAGATTGTCCGGCTCGCCGACGGCAAGGTCGTCGACGAGCGGCAGCTCGCCGACCTTCCGGAAACAGGCCTCCTCGCCGCGCGCGTCCCCCCCGGCGGTACCGCGGTGACGGCGTCGACGACCGACGGCCGCGTCCTGGCGCAGACCATCGAGTGGCGGGTCGAGTTCGCGAGCGACGGTGCCCGCAGCGTGCATCCCGAGTTCCCCGCCGCGATCGCGCTCGAGGTCGACCTCGAGCGGCGCCCGCTGGGCACTTTCGCGGCCCAGCTCGACGGACCGGAGCGCGCGGTCGCAGCCGCCCAGCTGGCAGACGGCAGCGTCGCGGTGGTCAAGCGCGAGGCCGTGGAGAACGCCTTCACCGGCGAGATCGCGCGCTCCGAGGCGCGATTGGTCTTCCCCGCGGTTCCGCCGCTCAGCCAGATGCTGATCGACCGTGACCAGGCGAACCTCTACGCCGGCACCTCCGGCGGCGACATCTACTGGTGGCGCCTCGACCAGGGCGACGACTTCCCGCCCCAGATCGCCTCCGCGGGGGCTTTCGAGATCACCGCGCTGTCGTTCCTCATCGGCGACCGTTCGCTGGTCGTCGGCCAGTCGAACGGAAATCTGAGTGTCTGGTTTCCGGTGCGGCCCACGGGCGAGGAGACGTTCGTCCTCACCCGCATTCACGACTTCCCTCCGCACAGCTCGGCCATCACCCTGATCGCGCCGTCACAGCGCAACCGGACCTTCCTCGCCAAGGACAGCGGTGGCGATCTCGGAATCTACTTCTCGACCTCCGAGCGCACGCTCTGGAAGGGGCGCTCCCCCGTCCAGGGCGCTACCGCGATGACACTCTCCCCGAAAGGGGACGGCGCCTTCGTCGCCGGCCCCGGCCAGCTCGCCTTCGTGAGCATCGAGAACCCTCATCCGGAGATCTCCTTCAAGGCGCTCTTCGGCAAGGTCTTCTACGAGGGTTACGAGGAGCCCGAGTACGCCTGGCAGTCGACCGGCGGCACCGACGACTTCGAGCCCAAGCTCTCCCTGACACCGCTCGTCGTCGGCACACTCAAGGGCACTTTCTACTCGCTGCTGCTCGCCATTCCGCTCGGCATTCTCGGCGCCATGTTCGCGTCGCAGTTCCTGCACCCGCGGCTCCTCGCCTACATCAAGCCGACGGTCGAGATCATGGCGGCGCTGCCCTCCGTGGTGCTGGGATTCCTCGCCGGCCTCTGGCTCGCGCCGGCGCTCGAGAAGTACTTTCCGGCGCTCATCCTGACCTTCATCGTGCTGCCGCTCTTCGTCTGGCTCGCAGGCATTGCCTGGAACGCCCTGCCACTGCGGGTGCGCGGACGCTTCCCCAGTGGCTCCGAGATCGTCCTCTACCTCGTCGCGGTCGTCGTCGGGATCTTCACCTGCTTCGAGAGCTCGGCGCTCTTCGAGCACCTCGCCTTCGGTGGCGATTTCCAGGCCTGGCTGCTGAACGTCACCGGCCTGCAGTACGACCAGAGGAACGCCGTAGTCGTCGGGCTGGCGATGGGCTTTGCGGTCATTCCGATCATCTTCGCGATCTCCGAGGACGCCTTCTCCAACGTGCCGCGGAACCTGGTCTCGGGCTCGCTCGCGCTCGGCGCCAACCGCTGGCAGACGGTGACCCGCGTCGTTCTCCCCACCGCTTCGCCCGGCATCTTCTCGGCGATCATGATCGGCTTCGGACGCGCCATCGGCGAGACCATGATCGTGCTCATGGCGACCGGCAACACGCCGATCATGGAGATGAACGCCTTCAACGGTTTCCGCACCCTGTCAGCGAACATCGCGGTGGAGATTCCCGAAGCGCCGCACCGCGGCACGCTCTACCGCACGCTCTTCCTCGCTGCGCTCCTGCTCTTCACGCTGACCTTCATCGTCAACACTGCGGCGGAGCTCGTCCGCCAGCGCTTGCGGAAGAAGTATGCGCAGCTCTAGCGATCTCGGGAGATACGACGGTGAGTGACAAGGATCGATCCGGCCGCCTGCGGCGCGATTTCTTCGGCGTCTCGATGACCGCGCTCTGTGGCGGCGCCCTGGCGCTCAACCTGGTACTCATTCTCGGACTGCTCTCGGTCATCTCATGGCAGGGCGCGAGGTTCTTCTGGCAGAAGGATCTGCCCGAGTTCACGCTCACCGACGGCTCGAAGATCCTGGGCGAGATCCACGCCCAGCAGACGATCCCGGCGGCCACCGCCGGTGCCGGCGGAGAACGCTTTCAGATCCGTCTCGGCAATCGCGATCTCACCGGCGGTGATTTCCAGTGGATCGACGCATCGGCGATCGCCAAGCGCGAGCTGCCGGCAGACGCCGTGCTGCTCGAACGTCTCGAGTGGGGCAATTTCTACGGCCGCATGGTGGAGCTGCGCCGCGGGACCGAGCTCCTCGCCCAGGGAAGCGAGGCGGTCTGGAAGGCCTTTCCTGCTCTCCACGAAACCAAGGTCGCCCTTCGCGACGAGATCCGCGAGCTCGAGAAGGGCGCGATCGGCGACGTCAACCTGGAGATCGAGAAGCTCCGCCTCGCGACTCGCCGCCTCGAGCTCGACGCTCCGCCTGCCGACGTCCTCGCGCGCCGGCAGGCCGAGATCGACCTGGCGCTCGCCGAACGGCAAGCCGAATACGAGACGCTCGCGAGCGCACTCTTCGCACAGCGCGAGACCCTCGCGACCGAGACGCTCGTCATGGAGGCCGCCGACGGCACCCGCAAGGAGATCCCGGTCGGCGCCATCGTCCGCGCCATCCGGCCGAACGAGATGGGTGGGCTCGCGAAGCTCGGTCTCTACGCCTCGCGCGTCCGCGAGTTCGTCGCCGACGAGCCGCGGGAGTCGAACACCGAGGGCGGCATCTTCCCGGCCATCTTCGGCACCGTCATGATGGTCTTCCTGATGTCGTTCGCGGTCGTGCCGCTGGGAGTTCTCGCAGCGCTCTACCTGCGCGAGTACGCCAAACAGGGGCTGTTGGTGCGCACGGTGCGCATTGCGGTGAACAACCTCGCCGGCGTGCCTTCGATCGTCTTCGGCGTCTTCGGGCTCGGCTTCTTCGTCTACACCCTGGGCGGCAGCATCGACAGCCTGTTCTTTCCCGAGGCGTTGCCGACGCCGACCTTCGGCACGGGAGGCATTCTCTGGGGCGCGCTGACCCTGGCGCTCCTCACCGTCCCGGTGGTCATCGTGGCGACCGAAGAGGGACTCGCCGCGGTGCCCCAGATCGTCCGCGCCGGCTCGCTGGCGCTCGGCGCGACGAAGTGGGAAACCACCTGGAAAGTCGTCCTGCCCGCCGCGGCGCCCGGCGTTCTCACCGGCGTCATCCTGGCGATGGCGCGCGCGGCGGGCGAAGTCGCGCCGCTGATGATCGTCGGGATGGTCAAGCTCGCGCCCACACTGCCGATCGACGGCGACTTCCCGTTCGTCCACTTCGAGCGCAAGTTCATGCATCTCGGCTTTCACATCTACGATGTCGGGTTTCAGAGTCCGAACGTCGACGCCACGAAACCCCTCGTCTTCGCCACCGCCCTGCTGCTCATCCTGATCGTCACGGCGATGAACCTGGTGGCGATCTCGATCCGCAATCGGCTGCGGCGCAAATACGCCGGCAGCGCAGTCTGAGGAAGTATGATCATGTCCGCGCCCACGAAAGTCGAGGAGCAGTCGATGGCTGAAGTCGAGAGCACACGTCCGGGAGCATTCCAGACTGGCTATCTCCCGACGCGCGAATCTTCCGTCGCGGGAGACCCGGCCCTTTGTCCGGTGATCGAGAAGCCGATCCTGGAGATCGATCGCCTGAGCCTCTGGTACGGCAAGAAGCTCGCGCTGAAGGAGATCTCGCTCCAGATACCGGAGAAGCAGATCACCGCGTTCATCGGTCCGTCCGGCTGCGGCAAGTCGACGCTGCTGCGCTGCATCAACCGGCTCAACGACCTCATCGACGAGGTCACCATCGGCGGCCGGATCCTCTTCGAGAAGGGCGACATCCACGACCCCAGCGTCGAGATCAACGCCCTGCGCAAGCGGATCGGCATGGTCTTCCAGAAGTCGAACCCGTTTCCGAAGTCGATCTACGAGAACGTCGCCTACGGCTGCCGCATCCAGGGAATCAACAAACGGAGCCTCCTCGACGAGATCGTCGAACGGAGCCTGCGCGGCGCGGCGATCTGGGACGAAGTCAAGGACCGCCTCGACGAAAGTGCCCTGGGCATGTCGGGCGGCCAGCAGCAGCGTCTCTGCATCGCCCGGGCGATCGCCGTCGAGCCCGAGGTGATCCTCCTCGACGAACCCTGCTCGGCGCTCGATCCGATCGCCACCGCGAAGATCGAGGAGCTGATGGAGGACCTGAAGAAGGACTACACCCTGGTCATCGTCACCCACAACATGCAGCAGGCCTCGCGGGTCTCCGACTACACTGCCTTCCTCTACCTGGGCGAGCTGATCGAGTACGGACTCACCCGCAAGCTCTTCCTCAACCCGACGAAGAAGCAGACCGAGGACTACATCACCGGCCGCTTCGGCTGAGGCGATGCCTCGAAAGGCGTTGCGCGTTCCTCGACAGGGTCGGGCACCGGCACGTTTCTCAAAGACAGTCTCGACGCGCACTGGTTTGAGGATCTCAGGCACGCGCGTAGAGTCATCGAGTCCTGGCGCCTGGACTACAACAACGTGCGGCCGCACTCGGGGCTGGGCGACCTCGCGCCGGCGGAGTTTGCGGCCCTCCGGGAGGCTCCGGCCCCTCCGGTCCGCAAACTCCGAAGAGCAGCTCCCATCGAGATTTCAACCAGGACTGTCAGCTTGCAAGCGGTAGCGAATTGGGGAGGGGCTCAAATTCGATGCCCCTCAGCAAGCGCAGACGCGGCGCAAGAGCCAAGCACGACGAGCGTTGCTGATACTGGGTCGACTTGCAAGCCCAATGGATCATCCCAGATGGTGGGCCTGTTGTTTACATAGGCGAAAAGACTCGGTCCGCTGTACGAGATTCCAAGTGGATACGCCGCCGTGTACCTCCCCGTCTGCTGCTCGTACCTGCGATTGACGTTGTAGGCCGCGGCAACCATTGCAGCGATGGTCGCAGTCGTACTCACGGTCCCGGCGGCGCTGCGGCCCTCTTGCGGATCCTAACCGCAGCCGCCAGCACAAGAATGCTGGCGGCTGTCGTAGCAAATGCCAGCCACTGGAGAACGGCGGGGAGGCGACACGCGCTCTGGGGAGCAACAATCGAATACCCCTCTGGGCATTGAACGAAGCTCAACTTCGCCGCGGCGAGCGTCCAAAGGAACAAGTATGTGGCGGCGAGCATCAGGAACAGAGCGAAAGCGAGGAGAACTCGATGCTTCCGAATCGCCATCTGTCACCTGCTCTGGAGACAGCCGAAACCGGCGCAGGGTGGGTACTCCTCGGGCGGAAGCTGGGGAGGATCCCTACAGATGCGACAATCCCGAATTACACCTGCAGCGAAACTCTGACAAGTGTTGGTCGGCGAGAACCGTCCGGCACTTGCTCCGATCTGGAGCGCCTTGTTGACGCACGGCTCATCGACACCTGGCACAGGGTGGCATTGAGCTCCTGGCCGAGTCTCAGAAGCGCCAGAGTGGTCAGCAATCTCCATTGGCGAGAACGGCCCGTTGCACGAATTGCCCGGATCGGCACCGGTGCCGGCTTCAACGGTGTCAGTCTTAATCCAACAATGGTCCACGAGGCCCCACAGGATGTTTGCCGGAGCACAGCACACCTGCACTTCAAGGCCAAGCGCGTCCACATAGCGAACAGG
>JAGPDF010000011.1 GCA_018057705.1 Thermoanaerobaculia bacterium
CGGGCAAGAACGTCGTGGCGCGCTACATCCACTCGGCCTCGCCGCGACGCTCGCGGCCGTTCATCGAGGTCTCCTGCGCGACGATTCCGGAGAACCTTCTCGAGAGCGAGCTCTTCGGTCACGAGAAAGGCGCGTTCACCGACGCCAAGAGCACCAAGCGCGGCGTCTTCGAGCTCGCCGAAGGCGGCACGGTGGTGCTGGACGAGATCGGCGAGCTCCGCCTCGACCTGCAGGCGAAGCTCCTGCATTTCCTCGAAGAGCGCCGCTTCCGGCGGGTGGGCGGGACGCGTGAGATCACCGCCGACGTGCGGGTCATCGCGCTCACCAACCGCGACCTGCAGGGGATGGTGCGCGACAAGAGCTTCCGCAACGACCTGTTCTACCGTCTGAACGTCTTCCCGATCTATGTCGTGGCGCTCGCCGAGCGCCCCGAGGACATCCTGCCGCTCGCCCGGCACTTCCTCGCCACCCTGCAACCCAAGCTCGGCCGGCGCTTCGACGGCTTCGACCGCGAGTCGGAGAACCTCCTGCTCGCCTACCGCTGGCCGGGCAACGTGCGCGAGCTCCGAAACGTCGTCGAGCGCGCCATGGTGCTCGAGCGCGGTGCGCAGATCTCCCGCCGCTCGCTGATCCTCGACTGGGGGCCGAACGGCGGCGCCGAGGCGGCTGCGGGCAGCGCAGCGACCCCTGCGCCGGGATCGGGCGCCCCGGGGATGCCCGAGGGGATCGTGCCGCTCGAGGAGATGGAGCGCGAGATGGTGGCGCGCGCCATGCGCGCCGCCGGCGACAACCAGACTCGCGCCGCGGAGCTCCTGGGCGTGACCCGCGACCAGCTGCGCCACCGCCTGAAGAAGTTCGGCGAGCCGGTCGGCGGGTAGTCCGCCCGGCGCTTCGCGACACCGGGCGGCCGGCCCGCGATCGTACGGTGCCAGCGTCGACGCCGCGATTTCGTGGAACAGCCCTTGCACAGTGTCTCTCCCCGAGGGGTGAACCTGTGCGTCTGTTGGTGCTCGATCAGAGTCTGATTCTGCAGTGGCTGGTCCGTCACGAGTTCCCCGACGGACTGGAGGTCTTGTCCGCCCAGGACCTGCACGAGGCCGAGCAGATTCTGGCCAGCGAACCGCTCGATGCCGCCGTCGTCAGTCTCCCTCCGGCGCAGCTGCCGTGGGGCGAGTTCCAGCATCGTTGCGCCACGCACGCGCCGCCGATTCCGGTGCTCTACGAGACCTGCCTCGATGTCGATGCTCGCGCCATCGGGCTCGATGCCGCCGATGGCTACGCGGCCTTCCTGCACAAGCCGGCGGCGAGGAGCGAGCTGCACGCGGCGCTCGAGGCGCTCCTGGCCGAGGCGTGCTGCCGGAAGAGTGGTATCGGGAGTGCGAAGAGCGAGGCGGCGCTCAGCTGCCCGCTGCGGGAGCCGCTGCAGCGCGAGTCGTGAAGGTCCAGCGCACCGGCGTCGCGATCTCGCCGAGGGTGTCCTTGAAGTACGAGTACTGCGGCGAGTTGATCCACACCACGTAGGTCTTTCCCGGCTCGAGGCGTACCGGCGCCGAGTTGGTGCGCACCTCGCCGTCCCAGGTCGATTCGCCGATGTCGGGCGCGGTCGCCTTGTCCTCGATCACCCAGGCCCAGCCCTCGCGGTCCATCACGCGATCGAAGGTCACCGAGAGCGTGGTGCGCGCCGGATCGACGTTGGTCGCGCCGAGCGGCGGATCGAACGCGATCACGTGCGGTGGACCGGTGTGGAGGCCCGGAGTATTCGCGGCCTGCGGTGTCGTCGTCACCGAGAGTTTCGGCGTCGACGACTCGCCGCCGCAACCGGCGGCAACGACCGAAAAAAGCGCCAGCAGAACGGCGCAGGAAGGTCGCCGGAAACGGGTCTTTGACGTGAGCACAGCGGGATTCTACTTCGGCTCCCCAGCGCCTCTCCTACACGATGGAGTGGGTGGGTGAATTTCCCCAGTGCTGGGGAATTTCCCACAGTCGGCCAGCGAGAGCGGCGACCCTCACGCGCGCCGCTTCGGACCCCGCGTCGCCACCCTCCCCACCCCGAATCCAGAAGCCCCACCGAGCCCTTCGACGGGCGCCGACTGCGCTCCTGTCGCCCTCGCCGGGGTCCGGTCTCGCGAACCGCAAGAGCCGCGAGCTCGCCGCGCGCGAACGCCGGGTAGGAGGCTCGCCATCCAATCGGGTGGGGCGCGCACCCCCACTCCGGATTGCCCGAATGCGCTCCGCGAATGCCCACTTCATGAGGCACGGCCCTTGCTCTTAGGGAAGTCGTGAAGCAACGCACGAGTACCCACGAACTCGCAGGAGGAGCGAACGACATGAACCAATTTGCGAAAAGGATTCTCGAGAACACCGCACTCTGTACGGTGCTCGCTCTCACAGCTCTCATGCTCCTGGGAACCGGCATGGCCGGCGCCCAGGTCCGTTACCTCGACGACGGTGCGATTCCGAACACTGAAGGCGGCTGGGACCTTCCGGCGCAGGGCAGCTGTTCCGTCGACGCTGTCAACCAGCCGACGCGGCCCGACTGCGTCGCGCTGCGCATCGTCGCCGCCAACTCCACCGCCTGCACGACGGCGCTCGGCTCCTGGACGACGGGCGGCGTTTGCAACGACCTGATCAACACCAATCAGGCCGCCTGCGAAGCCGCCATCGATCGCAAGTGGAACGCCGGCACGGGCGTTTGCTCGGTCGTCATGATGGACGACGACCGCAACAACGTCGTCTGCGCCATGCATCAGGGCACCTGGGTCACGACCGGCACCTGCATCGGCAACTGGATCATGCCGGCGCGCACCGTCTATACGCCGAACCTTCTCACCGGCAACAGCGCCGGTGACCAGTGCCTGCGCTGCCACAACGGCCGCACGCAGTACAACGGCCCGCGCGTCCGCGACACGCAGGAGACCCTCTACCAGGGCCACAAGAACATGTCGCGCAAGGTGACGCCGCCGATGCCCTGGGGCGGCCCGCCGTTCGCCTGCACCGGCTTCCCGACCCAGACCACCGAAGAGGGCTGCTTCCTCGCCGGCGGCGTCTGGGATCCGACGATCTATCCCGGCACCGACAGCGGTCAGGACTTCAACTGGGCCAACGGCACGGTCGACATCGGCACGGTGACGCCGAACCCGCGCGGCCTCTACTGGATCTACGCCGACTGGCTCTCTGCCTATCCGCGCGCCGTGTACCACGACGTCGCTGACACCACCGCGACCCCGGACAAGCCGAAGGTCTCCTACTCCTGCGCGCGCTGCCACACCACCGGCTGGACGGCCGACACGGTGCTGCAGACCGGCAAGGAGCCTGAGGCTTCGTTCCCCGGTATCACCTGGGACGGTGTGGCCGACGCGATCGACGGTCAGGTGAACCTGGCCCCCGGCGCCCCCTACAACACCAAGATGGCCTCCTGGGATCTCTTCGGCATCACCTGCACCCGCTGCCACAACTCGGCCGTCGATCTCGGCAACCCGGTCGTACCAGCGGAGGTTCCGCCGCGCTACAACGCGCCGGCCGGAATGGCGACGCACCACAACAACCTGACGGTTCCGGACATCAGCGGCACCTGCACCGACCCGCGCTTCACGCGCGAGTTCGAATGCACGGCGAACGCCGGTCTCTGGCTGACCGCCTGTAGCGTGAACCCGACGCCGGCCATCTGCACGGTCACCGCCGGCACGACCCAGACGCTCTGCGAAGCGACACCCGGCAACGTCTGGACCGCCGCCCCCTTCTGCAGCAACGCACGCTTCAACGCCGACCAGACGGCCTGCACGACGAACGGTTTCTCGTGGACTCAGGGCTGGTGCACGTCGGGAACGCCTCCCGCCGGCGCGCCTCCGACGCAGACCTGCGGCTCGGGTCAGTCGCTTCGCCTGAACGGCTCGCAGGGCTCCTGCCAGGTGGCCGGAGGCAGCTGGACGTTCTCGAAGTGCAGCATCGAAGGCGTCTGCAACGATCCGACGAACGTCCTCACGCGGGCCGAATGCAACACCCTCGGTGGGCAGTTCGCCTACGCGACCGACGTCATCCGCTGCGAAGATGCCGGCGGCCACTGGACCGGCAACAACAGCAACCGCGGTCAGATCATCACCAACCTGTGCATGAACTGCCATCGCCAGGAGACCGGCGGTCTGCCATACGACGCCACCAACCCGGCCACGGCCCTCAAGGTCGGTCCGTACCACGGCACGGTGCCGTTCCTCTCGCATCCGCATGCCAACCAGTTCCTGAACAGCCCGCACGCCAAGTTCACGGGCACCTTCGCCCAGATCCCCACCGGCAAGTTCAACTACGCGATGACCGGTGAGTACAAGAGCTTCTACATGACCGAGGGCGAGGCCGCGGGCACCGGCAACGGCTGCACCGGCTGCCATGAGGTCCACACCAGCATCGTGACGGGCGACAGCCCGTTCCGCGAAGAGTGCACCGAGTGCCATGCCAAGGATCTGGGCACCATCATGCACCCCCTCGGTGAGGGCACGCCGATGGAGGACATGGCCCACGATCCGATGGAAGCCTGCGTCAGCTGCCATATGCCGGAAGGTGAGCATCTCTTCCGGATCAACGTCGACCCGGCTTACAAGACCCGGCCGACGGCTTCGATGACCGGAACCGCCAACGCCAACACCGCTCCTGACGGCGACTACGCTGCCGCCGTCTGGGTCGATCTCGACGCCGCCTGCGGCAAGTGCCACGGTGGCGGTATCGCGAACGTCGTCACCACCGGCAGCATCACCGCCGGCTCGAAGCTCCTCACCGTTCCGAACGGCGCGCTCTTCACGGGCGAGCAGCGGATCGAGATCAAGGGCGCCGGCTCGCCGTACTACGACGACGCTCCGGGTCACGCCAAGCTCAACGACGACTTCTCGACCTACGTCGTCTCGGTCGCTGGCAACGTCGTCACCCTGGCGGGCACTGCGACCAAGACGGTCACCAACGCAGTGGTCGAGCAGAACCCCGTAAAGAATGGTGGCGGCTACATGACCAAGGCGGAGCTGGCCGTCCTGGCGAAGGGGATCCACAACGACAAGCCCTACGCCACCTTCGGCTACACCCTGACGCCGGCCAACACCCTCGAGGTGAACGTCAACGCTTCGTTCTCCACCTGCAGCGGCGACATCGCGAACTGCGATGCCTTCGAGTGGAGCTGGGGCGATGCCACGCCGGACGGCTCCGGAGTCACGGCCTCGCACACCTACGCTGCCGCCGGGACCTACAGCGTCACGCTGACGGTCCACGAGTACGGCGTCAATGAGGGCTCGGTCAGCAAGAAGGTCCGCACCTTCGCGGTGGACGCTCCGCCGGTTGCCGGCGGCACGGACTGCGCCAGCATCATCAACCCGAACACCTGGGTCGGCACGCTGGTCGACGGTTCGACGGACGACAACGGCGTGACGCAGGTGACGGTGAACTGGGGCGACGGCGGCGCGCTTTCGAGAGGCACCGCCGGAGCCACCCTCACCCGCAGCTATCTGAACGCCTCCGCGGGCGTCACCATCAAGCACACGGCGTACGACACCACGGGCCAAGCTAATTTCCGGACCTGCGGGCCGATACCCCTCACCTACTTCACGATCAGTGGCAACGTCCGCCGGCTCAACAACGCGCCGGTCGCGAGCGCCACCGTGACCATCAAGAAGGGGGCGACGACGGTCCGCACCGTGTTCACCAACTCGTTGGGCAACTACACGGTGACCAACCTGAAGCCCGGCACCTACAACGTGACGGTGGTGAAGACCGGCCTGACGTTCCCTGGTCAGTTCTACAACTGGACGGTCGGCCCGAGCGGTTCCGGACTGAACTTCCAGTCAGCCCAATAGACGAACCGAGGGCGGCAGGCGGCTCCGGCCGCCTGCCCTCCTCTTCCACGATCAGAAAAGCAACGTGAACACCATGCGAACCAACGAAGTCACTGGAGGCATCATGAGAAAGATCGCAACCGTATCGCTCGCTCTCGTCCTCGGGCTCTGTCTCGCCACTTCCGTGAGCGCTTATGTCGGCACTCCCCCGGCGCCCGGCTCCGGCATCAACGGCACCGTGCACGATCTCGGAACCGTACACAACGGGATGAACTACACCGCGAACCCGATCGACATGGGCAGCTCCGCGACCCCCCTTAACCGGATCTGCATCTTCTGCCACGCACCCCACAACACTTATCGCCTCAGCCCCGCGAACCTCGGCGCTCCGGGCGGCAGCGGTCCGGTGGCTCCGGACGCCTTCGACTACCTGCCGTTGTGGAACCATGAGCTCACCGGAAACTTCGTCTACAACATGTACTGGAACGGTCCCGGCGCCCCGTTGACCGGCCCGAAGGCCTCCCAGGCGATCATGAACGGCGGCATGGAGATGGGCAGCGTCTCGCTCCTCTGCATGAGCTGCCATGACGGCAGCGTGGCGGTGAACGCCTACGGCAACACCTCCCAGCCGGTAACCTCGCGCAGCACTGGCAACAAGTTCATCGGCGCGGGCTACACGATCGGTCTCGACAACAACATGCAGAACCACCACCCGATCGGCTTCGACTACGACGCCGTCTACGCCGTCGACACCGAGATCCGCAATCCCGACACCGCGATGTTCACCACGACCTCCTCCGTGCGTGACCATCTCTACAACTCGCAGCTCGAGTGCGCCTCCTGTCACTCGGTGCACAACACCGGCAACACCGGTGAGAGCCTCCTCTGGCGGAGCGACGTCAACTCCGAGCTCTGCCTGACCTGCCACGCGAAGGGCACCTACACCGCGCCGCTGCCGTAACCTGAAGGCGTCGGATGCACTACTCGGGGCCCGGGAGACCGGGCCCCTTTTGTTTTCTTCCGCCGGCCTCTCGCGGCGGGTCGCGAGCGTCTGGTGCACCTCACCCGAACGCGACCCGGACCCATACCGGCGGGTGGCACCACCGGCGATGGCACTGCCATAGGATCGCTTCGTGCCGGACCCCGGAACACTCGACCCCGGCAACTGGAACGGATCGATGACGACACGCTCGCTGCTTTCTGCAACGACACGCTGCGCCGAGACAATCAAGCGGACCTTGGTACCGCTTCTCACACTGGCGGTCCTGATTCTCTCGGGCTGCGCTACGCAGCCGGTCAAGCGCGAGCCGGCAATCTACTTCCCCCCGGCGCCCGCGCTTCCTCGCCTCCAGTTCCTCACCTCCTTCAACGGTCTGAAGGACATCGAGGAGCAGAGCGGCTTCGACCGCTTCGTGGTCGGCGAGAAGCTGAACCTCGAGCTCGACAAGCCCTACGGCGTCGCCATGTACGACGGCAAGATCTACGTCTGTGACACCAACACGACGGTAATCGTCCTCGACCTCGAGAAGAAGCAGTTCTCGTCCATGGCCGGAGCGGTCGGGCCGGGCAAGCTCTCCCAGCCGGTCAACATCAGCATCGAGGCCGACGGCACCAAGTACATCTCCGACCCGGTGCGCGGCCAGGTGGTGGTCTTCGACAAAGACGACGGCTACTTGCGGGCGATCGGCGAACCCGGGTCCTGGAAGCCGGTCGATGCCGTGCCGTTCGGCGACTGGCTCTACGTCGCCGACAACGCCAACGGCCTGGTCAAGGTCTTCGACAAGCTCTCTGGCGAGCTGCTGAAGTCGATCGGCGACAAGGGCGAGCCGTCCGAGCGGCTCGACCGCCCAACCAACGTCGCTTTCGACTCGAAGGGCAACCTCTACGTCACCGACATCGGACGCTTTCAGGTGGTGAAGTTCGACCGCGACGGGCACTTCCAGTCGACGATCGGTAAGGCCGGCGACAGCCCGGGGCATTTTGCCAGGCCGAAAGGCACCGCGATCGACCGTGAGGGGCGTCTGTACGCCGTGGACGCGGCCTTCAACAATGTCCAGATCTTCAGTCCCGAAGGGCGCGTGCTCATGTTTTTCGGCGACGCCGGACTGGGCCCCGGCGGGCTCATGCTGCCGGCCAAGGTCGCCATCGACGAGCGGAACGTCGGCCTGTTTCGTTCCTATGCCGCGCCCGAGTTCGAGGTCGAGTATCTGGTCCTGGTCACCAGTCAGTTCGGCGAGCGCAAGCTGAGCATCTACGGCTTCGGGAGCGCGAAGGGGAGGCACTACCCGACCGAGGAAGAGCTGCGGCAGCAGATCGACGAGAAGCGCCGGAGAGAGCTCGAGAAGATGGAGCGCGAGAAGCCGAAGGACGAGACTCCCTCGAGCGAGGCTCCGGGGACGGACACGCCGCCGAGGGATGCGCCAGTCAGCGAAGCGAAGCTCCCTGAGAAGAGGGAGACCCTCTGATTCTTCGCCGACGAGGGCGCTCGGAATGAGGCAGAACTCGCAGGCCCGCTTCAGGGGGGCGAAGCTCGCCGCCCTGCGGCCGGCTGCCGCGGCTTTGGCCGGGATCGCCGCACTGGCGATCGCGGCACTGCTCCTTGCCGGCTGCAGCAACAGGAAGCACCATCGGGTCCTGAGTTTCTTCTTCGACGGCGTCCCAGACCCCGCCGTCGTCGTCTCGGCCTC
Source organism: Thermoanaerobaculia bacterium (assembly GCA_018057705.1). Lineage (NCBI taxonomy): Bacteria > Pseudomonadati > Acidobacteriota > Thermoanaerobaculia > Thermoanaerobaculia bacterium. The sequence goes on from JAGPDF010000011.1 coordinate 8,495, forward strand.
TCCCGAAATCGAAGTCAATATCGGTCGGCAGCTCGTTCGCCCGGGCGAGCACGGGCCCTACGCCGCCAAGCTCTGCGACAGCTGCCATGATTCCAAGGCGACGAACGCCCTGGTGGCGCCCATCGATCAGCTGTGCATCGGGTGCCACGAGCTCGGAGAGACTCAGGCCTATGTCCATGGCCCGCTCGCTTCGGGAGGCTGCACGGTCTGCCATGATCCACATCGCTCGCCGAACCGCTTCCTCCTCGTTTCCGCTTCCGACGGCTTCTGCCTCGATTGCCATGACCGCGCCAGCCTCTCCGCCCTGCCGCCGGCCGGCGGCACGAGCGGCGACAGCCACGCCGGCGACGCCGAGGACTGCACCGACTGCCACGATGCCCATATGTCCGACCGCAAGTTCCTGCTACGAGACACGAAGTGATTCCCCGGGGCCCTTCAAGGCGAACTCGGCGGGCCGCAGCTTTCGCGGCTGGCGTTGTTGCTTTCGTCCAGGGGGGTCTGCTTTTCGCCGACTGGACCGATTTTCTGCCGCGGACACTCGACAATGGCGCCTATCTCGAGGTCCAGGGCCTTTTCGAAGAGGACGCGAACCTGCGCGCCGACCGGGCTTATCGCTGGACCGACACCTTCTTCAAAGAGAAGTTGACCCTCTTCTCAAACGGCTACGTCTATCATCCGCGCTTCTTGCTCTTTCGCGCTGCGGTCACGGGCCTGGTGTCGCAGGAGCGCTACGACACCTCACTCGCACCCTCGGACGAGTGGCGGCCGGATGACGGGTTCGAGTACGACTTCAGCCTTCACCTGCTGCCGGAGCACTCGTACAATCTGGACCTTTTCGCACGACGCTACGAACCGCTTTTCACCGAGCGCTTTCCCGCCCGTGAGAACAGCATCGCTACCAGCCAGGGGGCCGACTTCCGCTACCGCCGAAAGCCCTACTTCTTGCACGCGCGCTACAGCGACGAAACGCTGACCACGGGCGAGCTCCGTTCCGGCGTACAGCGTCTGGGAGTCAACGGCGAATACTTCAGGCACTACGACGGGGGTGACCACCTCTCGGTGACAGCGGCCTTCAACCCCTCGCGCTTCGACCGCAGCACCGGGCTCGAAGGCAGCACAACGGAAGCCGCGCTGGGGAACTTCATCGCCCTGGGGCGCTACCGGCTGAGCTCGAGCCTGAGCCAGACAGACTTCGAGCAGGAGGACCGCGTTTCGGGGCGCTACCAGAGTGCTCAGTTCCTCTGGCAGGAACGCTTCAATATCGAGCTGCCGGCCAGCTTTCGAGGCGAGCTCACGTGGCGCTACCAAGACAGCGACAGCCGCTACCCCGGCGCCGGTCCACTCCAGAGGGGTGAGCGCTCCAACCTCTCGCGAGACCTTTCGGCGCTGCTTTCGCACCAGCTCTACGAGAGTCTCACCAGTAGCTACATCTTCACCCGCAGCGAACAGGAGTCGTTCGGCGGCACCAGTCGATCGACCGCACATCAACTCGCCTTCTCCTACGACAAGGCCGTACCACGGGGCCGGCTCCTCCTCGGCGCGAACGTGGGCCGAAGCGACACCGAGAGCTCTGGCCGCACCGACGTCGTAGGCGAACCTCACCCCGCCGTCGCCGTCCCAGGCTCGCTCGCGCTCTTGCAGGAGAACGTCGATCCAGCTTCGATCGTCCTCTTTGTCCGCTCCCCGGTCTCACCCTTCGAGAGCATTCAGCTTGCCGAGGGGCTGCACTATCTCGTCTCCACCCGGGTCAACGCACTCGAGATCGATATCCTGTCCCTGCCCTCGCAGTTCCCGCTCCCGGGAAGCTACGATTTCTCGGTTACTTACTCGCTCGAAGAAGGCGGCTTCGGCATCGGGTCGGAGTACCGCAGTGTGAGCGGCAGCCTGTCGCTGTTCGACGATCGGCTGACCCCCTACGCGAGCTATTCGACCGTAAGCTCCGAAGTACAATCCGGCACCTACCCCGGCGCCATCCCCGATTCCAGGACCACGACGGCTGGCCTTCAGTTCCAGTCCGGCGGCTTGCGGGCCCGCGGCGAGTACCGCGACGTCGAATGGGATACCAGTCCTTACACCTTGTGGCTGGGGGAGCTGCGCTACACGGGCGCGCTCTCCCGGTCGACTCGCCTCAATGCCAGCGTTTCGCATCGCCGCTGGGACTACCCGGAAGGACGCTCGAGCGCGCCAGAGCTGGTCGGCTTGGCCGCTGTTCAGACGACCGACCTCGCGGCGCTCGACATTCAGCAAAAGCTCTTCCGGCGAAAACTCCTGTTTACCGTCGGCGGCTCCTACTCCGAAACCCACAGCCTCTACGACTCGCGCTCCGAGTCCTTCCACGCCACCCTTTCCTGGAAGGTCGGGCGCACCGACTTCTCCGCCGGTGCCTCGATCTTCTCCTCCCAAGCGGAGGGCGGCGGCATCGCGATCAGCGACCGCACCCGCACGCTCTACTACCTGCGGTTGCGCCGCGACCTGTTCTAGGCTGGCCGCGATGAAACGCCTCCGCGCAGCTTTCTCCGTTGGCTCGAGAGTCTTTCTCGTACTCGCCCTGGCGGGCGCGGGCGCCCTGCTCGCGCTCCTCGCCGGCTGCGGCAGCACGAGCTTCGCGCCGCGCGTCGAGCCGTCGCAGGTGACGTTGCAGTGGCCGGTCCCCCCCAACCCGGCGAAGGTCACCTTCCTGCGCTCGCTCACCGGCTTCACTCCCCGGGGGAGCGCCGGCCGGTCGCTGCGCGCCCTGGTGGTCGGAAAAGAGAGTGCCGACCTCCACGCCTTCGTCCTGCCGGTCGCGGTCGCGGTGGCACCCGATGGCCGGATCGCGGTCGCCGATATGGGGCGGCGCTGTGTGCATCTCTACCTGCCGGAGGGGGGCAAGGCCAGGGGGACAGCCGGAGGTTCGACCGGCAAGCGCCCGGAAGAGTCCGGGCCGTCGTCTCGAAAGCGTCCGGAAGAATCCGGGATGTCGTCTCGAAAGCGTCCGGAAGAATCCGGACGCTATGTCCAGCTCACCGGGAGCGCCGCGGAGCCGATCGTCTCGCCGATCGGGCTGGCGTTCGACGACCGCTCGCAGCTCTTTCTCACCGACTCTTCGGGCAAGGTCTTCGGCTTCGACGCCGAGGGCGGGCTCCTCTGGGTCAGCCGGAGTTCCGGCGAGACTCCGTGGCAGCGACCCACCGGCCTCGCCTTCAGCCCGGAGAGGCGCCTGCTCTACGTCGTCGATACCCTCGCGCACCGCGTCGTCGGGCTGCGCACCGACGGTAGTTTCGAGCTCGCTTTCGGCGGACGCGGTGAGGGCGTCGAGAGCTTCAACTTTCCGACCCACATCTTTCGTGCGAGCTCCCCGGAGGGTGGCGTCCTCTACGTCACCGACACGCTCAACTTCCGGATCAGCGCCTTCGACGAAAGCGGCAAACCGCTCGGCGTCTTCGGCCGGCACGGCGATGGCTCGGGCGATCTCGCGATGCCCAAGGGTCTGGCCGCGGACCGCGACGGCGTGCTCTACGTCGCCGACGGCATCTTCGACAACGTGCAGCTGTTCGACCGGGCGGGGGAGTTCCTCCTCACGCTCGGCCGCCGCGGGACCGGGCCGGGCGAGTTCTGGCTCCCTTCGGGAGTCTTCGTGAGCCCGGAGGGCGAGCTCTACGTCGCCGACACCTACAATCGGAGGGTGCAGGTCTTCCGCCTCCAGGAGGGTTATGTCGCCAGCGGCTCCTGAACGGCGTCCGCGCCGCGTCGCGCTGCTTCTGCTGGCCTGCGGCTTCGCGGGGCTCGCGGGGATGCAAGGCACACCTCCCCTCCCCGCCCAGACCGTCGGCGGGATGCAGGACACCAAGCACAATCTTTCGGTGACCGGCCCGGGTCCGATCACCGCCCAGGGCGAGACCCGCATCTGCATCTTCTGTCACACGCCGCACAACGCTGCGCCCGACTCTCCGCTGTGGAACCGCGAGATCGAACCGCAGGCTTACACGGTCTACGCCAGCCCGACACTCGGGGCCGGCGTCCTCCCGCAGCCCTCCGGTCCGACCAAGCTCTGTCTGACCTGCCACGACGGCACCGTCGCCATGGGGGCCGTGCTCAATCCGCCCGGCGGCATCGCGATGAGCGGCAGCGACAACCTGCCGCCGGGGAGCCTCTCGGATTTCGGCCTCGATCTCTCGGGGCACCATCCGGTCTCGTTCTCCTACAGCGCGTCGCTGCCCAACCTCGAGCTTCAGCCGCTGCCGCCGGACGAGCTCACCTTCGGCAACGGCGACGAGCTCCACTGCTCGACCTGCCACGACCCGCACAACGACGAGTTCGGCCGTTTCCTGGTCAAGGACAACCGCGGATCGGCGCTCTGCATCACCTGCCACCAGATGACCGACTGGGCGAGCTCGGCGCACGCGACCTCTTCCGAATCGGTGGGCAGCATCCTGCCGCGGCCGCCACGGAGCTGGCCGGACTACGACGAGCTCCGCGACTGGGGCTGCGAGTCCTGTCACACGCCGCACTTCGCGGCCACCGCCGAGCAGCTGCTGATCTTCTCGGACGCTCCACCGGCCCCGTTCAGCTGCACCAGCTGCCACAGCGCGGATCCGACCGACCCGCCGCATCTCGCCGGCGCGCCCGCCGGAGTCGCCGGTGCTGGACGCAGGGCGGGCATGGGAGGGATGGCCGTCGGGGCCGGGGCCGGACGAGCGGACATCGCCGGCCAGGTCGGGAAGTTCTCGGCCCACCCGGAATCGGCGCGGCTGCCCTCGGGGCTGCCGCGCGGCCGCGGCGTCGGGGCGCGCACCGACTTGACGAGTGTCGGCTGCGCCGACTGCCACAATCCGCACATGGCGAACGATCAGCAGGCGGAGCTGCCGTACGTCTCGGGCGCGACGCGCGGGGTACCGGGCGTCGACCGCAATGGCGCCGAGGTCGCGACCGCGACCTACGAATACGAGATCTGCTTCCGCTGCCACGGCGACAACACGCCGGACGCGGAGTACATCCCGCGCGTCGTCGGGAGCACGAACACACGGCTCGACTTCGACGCCGGCAACCCGTCGTTTCATCCGGTGGTCGAGATGGGTCGCGGCACCGACGTGCCGAGCATTCCGTCGGCGCTCGAGCCACGCCTCACGCCCTCCGACCAGATCGGCTGCACCTCCTGCCATGCCGACGACGAGGGCGGCTCGCGCGGGCCACACGGGTCGGACTTCGCGCCGATCCTGAAGGAGCGTTACGAGACGATCGACGGCACCGGCGAAAGCTACGAGAGCTACGCCCTCTGCTATCGCTGCCACGAGCGCACCAGCATCCTCGCCGACGAGAGCTTTAGGACCCGCGCCTTCCGCACCACGCCTTCGGGCGGCGGTCACAGCGGGCATCTGGCCGCCGGCGCCCCCTGCTCGGCCTGCCACGATCCGCACGGCGTCGCCGTGGGCGGCAACGAGGCCTTCAACCCCTCCGGCGACCACACCCACCTGATCAACTTCGACACCCAGATCGTCGCGCCGGTCGAAGGCGCCAACTTCCCCGCCTTCAAGGACACCGGCTCGCGGTCGGGCACCTGCACCCTGACCTGCCACGGCGTCAACCACCTGCAGACCGCCTATCCCTGACCCGGACCCGCTCCTGGGGACACATTGCGGCCGCTCCGTGGTCGCGACGACCAGCGTCCGTCGCAGCCGCTATGTGTCCCCTGTCGCGCGGCGTCTTCGCAGGCTCGCCGGCAGACGTCGCTCGTTGGGCACTCTGGCACTCGGGATCCAAAGCGGGCTCCTATTTGAGGCGTGGTCGCCCACTTTGGATCCCGAGCGCCGGAGCGCCCCCTGTCACCCGCCGTGAAGTCTGCTAGATTTTTCGCCTTCGACCGGAGGCTGCGCCCGCATGCTCACGGAACCCAAGGCCGCCGCCGCCTTTCTCGCGGCGCTGCTCGCGAAGGACTTCGCCGGACTCGCGGCGGCTCTCGACCCGGCGGTCCGCTTTCGGGCGCTGGCGCCGGGAGAGGCCGTGGCGGTCGAATCGGCCGCGGAAGCGGCCGGGGCCTTCGCGCGCTGGTTCGGCGACAAGGAGGCACTCGAGCTCGTCGCCTGCGAGGCCGGCGCGATCGGCGACCGGACGCAAGTGCGCTATCGCCTGCGGCTGCAGCGCAAGGGCGAGCCGCTGGTCGTCGAGCAGGTCCTCTGCGGAGACCTCGACGGGGAGCGCTTCGCAACACTCGATCTGCTCTGCTCCGGCTTCCGTCCCGCCGGCGCCGCACCCGCAGAGGGTGAGGTCCATCGCTTCGACGCCGGCGACCTCGGCTGCGGCACCGGCCTGCCGCGCGAGTTCCGCGCGCGGCTGGAACAGATTCCCCTCGGGCATCGGCTCGAGGTCGCGACCCGCGACCCGGCCGCGCGCGAGGACCTGCCCGCGCTGGCACGGATGCTCGGGCAGAAGGTGCTCGTCATCGACTCCCATGCCGGGGGCGAAGTGATCATTGTCGTGGAGCGAACGAAATGAGCCAGCGCATGCTCTTCAACTGTACTCATGGCGCCGAGAATCCGGAGCGCGCCACCCTGCCCTTCGTCGCCGCCAACGTCGCGGCCACTGCCGGAATCGAGGCGATCGTGGTCTGCACGGTGGAAGCGGTCCGGCTCGGCACGAGCGGCGGCGCCGCTGGCGTGGCCTCACCCGGCCTGCCGCAGCTCGCCGACCTGCTGCGCGAATTCCTCGGCAACGGCGGCCAGGTCTGGCTCTGCGGTGCCTGCACCAAGCCGCGCGGCATCGGTGAGGAACACCTCGCCGAGGGCGTGAAGATCGTCGGCGCGGCGAAGATCGTCGAGACGATCGCCGCCGGCGCCACCCCGATCGCCTTCGCCTGATCGGGGCCCAGGTCCGCCCGGCAGGCTCGGGGCCTTCTCTCAGGCTCGCCCGCAAGCGCCGGTGGTCGTGGGCGCGCGTGAACTTGGCGAAGTTGGGGAGAGTCCAGTTGTCCCGGATCGCGGTTGACAGCGGCTGGAAGGACGGTTAGCTTGGCCTCCCGAAACTTCTGTGGACGGGCCTCCGGGAGAGCCAATGCGCAAGCGATGCGGGGTCGTACTTTGTCTGGGGATCGCCCTTCCTGCACCGGGGTCCGCCGCCGACCCGCTGCCGGTGGGCGGACAGTTCCAGGTCAATTCCTACACCTCCAACAATCAGCGCTTTCCTGCCGTCGCGGTCGGCGCCAATGGAGAGTTCGTCGTCGTCTGGCAGAGCGACGGCGCGAGCGGCGATGTCGCCTCCTACAGCATCCAGGGCCAACGCTACGCGGCGGGAGGCACGGCGCTGGGAGGCCAGTTCCAGATCAACAGCTACACCACCGGTGCGCAGCGCAATCCCTCCCTCGCGGTCGATGCGGCGGGTAACTTCGTCGTCGTCTGGCAGAGCATCGGTTCGAGCGGCAACGACACGCTGGATCCGAGTATCCAGGGTCAGCGCTACTCCGCAGCCGGAGCGGAGCAGGGCGGGCAGTTCCAGGTCAACAGCTACACCACCAGCTTTCAGACCTTTCCGGCCGTGGCTTTCGACAGCGACGGGAACTTCGGCGTCGCCTGGCAGAGCGTGGGCTCGTTCGGGAGCGATACGGCAGTCGAATCGGCGCAGGTTCGCCGCTACGACGCGACGGGCGCGGCGCTCGGGCCGGAGTTCCAGGTCAACTCCTACACCACCGGCTCACAACGCTACCCCTCCGTGGTCCGCAACAGCGCCGGGGAGTTCGTGGTCGTCTGGCAGGGCGTCGGCTCGACCGGCAGCGACACCTCGGCCGCCGCTATCCAGGGTCAACGCCATGCCGCGGACGGCACCCCGCTGGGCGGGGAGTTCCAGGTCAACACCTATACCACCAGCTTTCAGTACGCGCCGGCCATCGCCTCGGATCCTTCCGGGAACTTCGTCGTCGTCTGGCAAAGCGATGGCTCGGGTGGAAGCGACAGTCTGAACTACAGCGTCCAGGGCCAGCGCTATTCCGCGACAGGCACCGCCGTGGGTGGCGAGTTCCAGGTGAACGCCTACACCACCGGCCGGCAGAAGGCGCCGGCTGTCGCGGCGGATGCCGACGGCGACTTCGTGGTGGTCTGGGAGAGCAACGGTTCGGGTGGCAGCGACGTATCGAGCTACAGCATTCAGGGCCGTCGATATTCCGCCGGCGGCGTACCCCTGGGAAGCGAGTTCCAGGTCAACACCTACACTTCGAGCTTTCAGCAGTCGCCTTCCGTGGCGCTCGACGCGGAGGGAGACTTCGTCGTGGTCTGGAACAGCAACGGCTCGAGTGCGAGCGATACTTCGCAGTGGAGCGTCCAGGGGCAGCGCTATCGCGTGACGGGAGATCTGCAGGGGAGAGTCTTCCACGATCAGGATGCGGACGGAATCCAGGACGCCGGCGAACCCGGGATCGCGGCCGTCACGGTCGAGCTCATCGACGCGACGCAGGTGCTGCGGCGGACGGCGCTCACCGGCGGTGACGGCACGTTCCTTCTGCGGCCGAAAGAGGGCAGCTGGCACCTGCGCTTCGTCGCCCCTTCCGGCTACAGTTTCACGGCGCAGGACGTCGGCGGCGACGACAGCCTCGACAGCGATGCCGACCCGGTGACCGGCGAGACGGACCCTTTCCCGGTGGAGATCGATGTCCTCGAGGCGACGATCGATGCCGGTCTGACGCGTCTCGTGTTCGCTGACGGCTTCGAGAGCGCGACAACGAACGCCTGGAGCGCCAGCGTTCCCTGAACGACCGGGCTGCGTCCGCGGACGCGCTGGCGGTTCCCTCCTCAGGGCTTCTTGCCCGGCGCCTTGCGGTCGTAGGTCGCGGGCCGGTGGCAGCCGGGGGCGCAGGAGCCGCCGTTTTCGGAAGGCACGAACTTGAGCGGCAGCTTCCAGCTGCCGAACGTCACGCTCTCGGCGATCAGGGCGTCGTTCGTGCCGCCGTGGAGGTTGTGGCAGAGCACGCAGCTCCTGCCCTTCTGCGCGTTGTTGACGTGCAGGAAGTGGAGGTTCCGCTCGCCGTCGCGGAAACCGGTGGCGAACGAGGTGTCCGGGTACTTGAGCAGGTCGCGCTCGTGGCAGGTGAAGCAGAGCGCGTAGGCGGTATCGGTGTACGGCACGTAGGCGGTCGCGGGGAACGACTCGACGAGGAGCTTCGTCTCCTGGCCGCCGTGCGGCTCGTGGCAGCCGGTGCAGGAGCCGTCGCGGATCGGACCGTGAAGCACCGTCATCGCCGCGGTCACGACCTCTTTGTGGCAGCCGAGACAGCCGTCCTTCTCGGTCTCAAGAAGAAGGCCCTTTTCGTCGGCCGCGTGCGGCGAGTGGCAGGAGGCGCAGCCCTTCGCGGCGGCGAGGGCGGCGTGCACGACCGGCGACTTCTGGACCTTCTCGGCAATGTCGTCATGGCACTGGAAGCAGAGCGCCTGCCCGGCCTCGGCGAGGAGCTTCGGATGCTCGCCGCCGTGCGCCTGGTGACAGGAGGTGCAGCCGTCGTCGAGCGCCGCATGCTTGACCTTCTTCGCCGCCACGAGGTCGCTCACGTCGGAATGACAGTCGACGCAGAGCGCGTCGCCGGTCCGGGCGAGGAGCGCCTTGTTGTCGGAGGCGTGAGGAGCGTGGCAGGCGGTGCAGTCGCCGGCCTCGACCGGTCCGTGCGGAAACTTCGCCGCCCCCGGCTCCGAGTGGCAGTCGACGCAGAGCTCCTTCTGCGGCTTGAGGAGCAGGCCGGCGGTGTTCGAGGCGTGCGGCGAGTGGCAGGTCGTGCAGCTGCCGTCGGCGAACGGCGCGTGGACGTGGGCCTTCCCGGCGAGCGCATCGTGACAGCCGGTGCAGAGCGCCGGCTCGGCGTCGGTGAGCTTGAAGGTCGCCGTTCCCTTCTGTGGGTGCGGCGTCGCCGTCGCCTCGTGACAGGTGTCGCAGCTCTCGGCCGCCTCGTGCACGGCGCTCCCCTGGACGAGGGTCGCGTGGCACTGCGCGCTCTGGCAGCTCTCCTGCGCCGATCCATCGCTGGGAAGAAGAAAGGGAAGGCTGCACAAGAGCAGCGGGATGGCACTTGCGAGAAGGCCCTGCCGGCGTCCGGACATGCTGGCATCATGGTATCAACCGGCCCGACTTTCGCCACCCCGACGGGCTGTGCGTGCCGGTGTCGGCGCGCCCCGACCCTTTGGGTGGCCGAGGGCGGGACCCACTGTTGCTATCGTCGCCGCGGGAAGGAGTACCTCGACATGGAATTCAAGAACGGAACTCTCGGAATGACCGTGCTGACTGCAGCGCTCCTGGCGGCTGCGGCCACCGCGACGATGGCCTGCAGCAAGGAGCCACAGCTCAACGTGCAGAACGCCCCGCAGGAGACGCCCGCTAGCGCTCCGGCCGCGGAGGCCACGCAGACGACCCCGGGCGCCCCGGCCGGCGAGCTGCCGGCGGGACATCCGTCGGTGGCGCTGCCCCCCGGGCATCCGCCGGCCGGCGGCATGGCTGGCGGGATGCCTGGCGGCATGCCTGGCGCGATGCCCGGCGGGATGGGTGGGATGGACGCCTCCGGCATCGCGCTGCCGCCGGTCGATCCGCAGGGCGGCCTCGGCGCCGCCGGTCTGGTCTGGGACGTCCCGGCGAGCTGGGTCACCGAGCCGCCCGCGAACCCGATGCGCCGGGCGCAGTACAAGGTGCCGGGCGCTGCGGGCGACGGCGAGCTGGTGGTCTTCTACTTCGGACCGAACCAGGGCGGCCCGCCGCTCGACAACGCGCAGCGCTGGGCGCTGCAGTTCACGCAGCCGGGCGGCGGCGACCCGCTCGCGGCGTTGAAGACGCGCAACGGCGACATCAAGGGCATTCCGGCGCTGTTCGTCGAGACCACCGGCACCTACAACTCGGGCACGATGAGCGGCGGACCGGCGGTGGCGAAGGAGAACTGGGCCCTCCTCGGAGCGGTCGCCCAGGGCGGCGACGCCAACTGGTTCTTCAAGTTCACCGGTCCCCGGGCGACGGTCGAGGCCGAGCGCGCCAACTTCGAGGCGATGCTCGGCTCTCTCCGGCGCGGCAGCTGACCCCGGGGCAGCCGCGGGATTCGGGCTAGACTCCAGACCTCCTCACGGTCGAGGCAGGAGGGAGAGACGCTCATGTTTCTGCGGATCATCCGGCTGCGAGTACGGGAAGCAGAAGAGGCCGCGTTCACCCGCTTCTACGAGGAGCGGGTGATCCCGGCGCTCGACGCCACCCCGGGCTGCATCTACGCCGGGCTGCTCGCGCCCTGGCGCGGCGAGGCCCACCAGTCGCTGACCATCTGGGACTCGCCAGCGAGCGCCCGCGCCTACGAAGAGAAGGGCCTCTATCACCGCCTGCTGGCCGAGGCGGCGCCGTTTCTCTCCGAGCGCACCGAGTGGCGCGTCCGCCTGGCCACCGACCCGCTCGCCACTTCGGATCCGTCGTTGCGCGAGATCGCCTCCTCCGGCTACAACGTCGAGGCGGAGAGCGGCAGCGAGACGCTGGACGGCGAGCGCCGCTCGGCCTTCGTGCGCATCGTCTCGCTGCGCGTCGCCGCCGATCACCCGGGCGACTTCGCCGCGATCTATCGCGAGAAGGTCATGCCGGCGTTGCGCGCCGTTCCCGGGTGCCGCAGCGTCTTTCTCGCGGAAAGCGACCACGACCCGAACGCCATCCTCTCGATCACCGTCTGGAACCGCGAAGAGGACGCCGTGCGCTACGAGATGAGTGGCCTCTCCGGGCAGATCACGGCCCACCTGCGCGGCACGATCTCGCCGGTCTACGACTGGCGGCTGACCGTCGACGGCGCGGAGTCGGGCGGCGGCAGCGGTCTCGAGGTTTCGAGCTACCGCCTCGTGCGCGGCCGGCGGCTCGACCCGGATGGCCCCACTCCCGCGCTCGGCAAGAAGGGGGATTAGGAGCACGTCGATGTCCCAGATCGTCCTCGCAGTGCGCGATCCCGTCTCCGCGACCACACGCACCTTCGACCAGAACGAGATTCTGGTCGGGCGCGCCGAAGAGAGCGACGTCGTGCTCGCCGACCGCGCCGCCTCGCGCCGGCACGCCCGGCTGGTACGCGACGGCGGCGCCTGGTGGATCGAGGACCTGGGGTCGCGCGCCGGCACCCGCCACAACTCGACGACGGTGACCGTCCGTGAACCGCTCGCTCCCGGCGACCAGATCGGCGTCGGAACGAGCCTCCTCGTGGTCGAGCGCATCGCCGACCGCGACGCGCCACGCCCCAGGCCGGTCTCGACCAGCTCCGCGCCCGCACCCGGCACCTCCGTCTTCATGCGTGCCGCGGACCTGCTCTCGAGCTCGCGCGGCGGCGACCTCGACACCGACGCCCTGCGCCGGCGCGCGGATCGCCTGGAGCTGCTCAACGAAGTCCACCGCGCTCTCGGGCGGTCGATGGCGCTGCCCGAGCTGCTCGAGCTCATTCTCGACAACGCCTGGAAGGCGCTGGCGCCCGAGGAGGGGGTCATCGTGCTGCGCGACGGCCCCGGCCGCTACCGCCGGGCCACGGCGCGGCGCGCCCCGGGCTCGCGCGCCGAGGCGCTGCTGTCGCGCACCCTGCACGAAGAGGTGATCGAGAAGCGCCAGGCGGCGCTGGTCTGCGACATCGCCGCCGACGAGCGCTTCGGTCATGCCGCGAGCCTCATGATGTCCGGCATTCGCAGCCTGATCGCGGCGCCGCTCTTCGACGACCAGGGTCCCCTCGGCATGATCGCGCTCGATTCGCGGGCCCATGTACGCAGCTTCACCGCCGACGACCTGGAGCTCCTCACATCGCTCGCCTCGGTCGCCGCGCTGCGCATCCGCAACATCGCCCTGGTCGAGGAGTCGGCCGAGCGCCGCCGGCTCGAGGAGGAGATCAAGCTCGCGCGGGCGATCCAGGTAGGGCTCCTGCCGCGCGAGCTGCCCGCGCTCCCGGGCTGGTCGCTGCACGGCGGCAGTGTTCCGTCGCGCGGCGTTTCGGGCGACTACTACCTGGCGACGCTGCGCCGCGACGACACCGAGCTCTTCGGCATGATCGTCGACGTCTCCGGCAAGGGCATGGGCGCGGCGCTCCTGACGGCCTCGCTCGAGGCGCTCGCCGCCAGCCCCGTCCAGAACGGCATGGCGCCGGGCGAGATCGCGCCGCTGGTCTCGAACCTGCTTTATCGCCGCACCCCGCTCGCCAAGTACGCGACCGCCCTCCTGGTCTCGGTCGACATCGCGGGTACCTCGAACGGTCGCCTCGGCTTCACCAACGCCGGCCACAATCCGGCGCTCCTCGTGCGTGCCGACGGCGCCGTCGAGCGGCTGGGCGCCACCGGTCCGCCGATCGGCCTGCTGGCACAGGCGAGCTTCACCGAGCAGGAGCGCTACCTCGCCCCCGGGGATCTGCTGGTCCTCTATACCGACGGTATCGTCGAAGCCTGCGATCCCGACGACGAGGAGTTCGGCCTCGAGCGCCTGGAAGCTTTCGTCGCCGCCCGGCGGGCCACACCGCTCGAGGAGATCTCGGAGGGCCTCGATCAGGCGCTCGAGGAGTTCGTCCGCGGCGTGCCCTACGCCGACGACCGGACGCTCGTCATCCTGCGCCGAGACGCCATCCCGGCCTGACCGCATCTTCCAACTGGCCGCGCCCGGCGTGTTAGCGTCCTCTCCAGCCATGGCGCCGCCCTCCGTCTCCGTCATCGTCAGGACACGCGACCGGCCGGCATTGCTGCGGGAGGCGCTCGCGAGCCTCCGCGCCCAGACGCTCCGCGACTTCGAGACCCTGGTGGTCGCCGATGGCGGCGAGGCACCGCCGCCGGAGATTCTGGCGCCGCCCGGAGAGGGAGGCCTCTCGCTCCTTCACCGCGTGCCCCCGCACGGCAGGGCGCGGGCGCTGAACGCCGGGCTCGACGCCGCACGCGGGCGCTTCGTCGCCTATCTCGACGACGACGACCTCTTCCTCCCCGACCACCTCGAGACCCTGTCGCGCTTCCTCGCCGGCAGCGACTCCTACCGCGTCGCCTACACCGACGTCGAGCAGGTCTCGCAGCTGCTGGGCGAGGACGGCCGCTACCATGAGGGGCCACGGCTGGTGGTCTACGGCCAGGCTTTCGATGCCGCTCGACTGCTGTCCTCGAACTACATCTCGCTCATCGGGCTGATGCACACCGCGACCGACCTGCGCTACGACGAGAGCTTCGACATCCTCGAGGACTGGGACTTCATGATCCGCCTCGCCGAGCGCGGGCGCTTCCATCGCATCGCGAAGATCACCGCCACCTATCGCGTGCGTGACGATCAATCGAACGCCACCACCACCTCGCCCTGGCACGGTGCCGAGGCCGAAGCGGCGCGCCGGAGGCTGTTCGAGAAGCACTGGCACCGCCAGAGCGCGACCTCGCAGATGGCGCTCGTCGACAGCTTCCAGAACGAGGCCTGGCTGCTGCGCAGTGAACAGGCGGCAAGCGCAGAGCAGCTCGACGCCGAGCGCGCGCGCACCGCAGGCCTCGCGGCCGAGCTCGAAGAGCTTTCGCGGCGGCTGGCGCGGGTCGAAGCGGAGCTCACCGCCTTTCGCGGCGACGCCTCGCGCCAGCTTCAGGCCGCCGGCGAGCGCGAGAGCGCGCTGCTCTCGACCCTGCAGCAGATCTACGGTTCGAGCTCCTGGCGGCTGCTCTCGCGGTGGTGGCGGCTCAAGGCGCGCCTGCTCGGCCGATGACCGTCAAGCTCGACCTCGTCATTCCGGTCCACAACGCGCTGCGGGCGACGCGCGACTGCCTGCGCACCGCCCGCGCCCACGCGCCGGCCTGGGCGAGGATCCTCGTGGTCAACGACGCCAGCGACGCCCGGACGACCGAGTGGCTGCGCGCCCAGGAGGGCATCACCCTGCTCGAGAATCCGGTCAACCTCGGTTTCGTGAAGTCGGCGAACCGCGGGCTCCTGTTCTCCGACGCGCCCTACGTCTGCCTGTTGAACAGCGACACCCTGCTCACTCCCGGGGCGCTCGAGCGCATGGTCGAACGGCTCGATCGCGAGCCCGGCATCGGCATGTGCTGCCCGCTGTCGAACAGTGCGGTGAACCTGTCGGTCGCGATCCCGCCGGGCGAGGACGTCTTCTCGTTCGCGCGCCAGGTCGCCCGCCGCAGCCCGGGCCTCTATCCCGACGTCACCACGGTGGTCGGCTTCTGCCTCCTGGTCAAGCGCGAGCTCATCCAGACCCTTGGCGTCTTCGACGAGGCCTTCGACCGCGGCTACTGCGAAGAGACCGACTTCCACTTCCGCGCCCGCGCCGCCGGCTGGCGCTGCGTGGTCGCCGACGACACCTTCGTCTACCATCGCCAGGGCGCGAGCTTTTCCGACACCGACGCGCGCTTCGCCAAGAACCGCGAGCTCCTGATGGCGCGCTGGCGGCACCTCTACGAGACCGAGGTGGCGGAGTTCAACCGCCGGGACGAGCTCGGCGTTCTGCGCGATGCCGGGACCTGCGCGTGGCGCGGGGAGCTTTCGACCGAGCCGTTCGACGTGCTCTTCGTGCTGCCGATGATGGGGGTCTTCGGCGGTGTGGCGGACGTCCTCGAGCTCACCAACGCGCTCATCCTCGAAGGCTTGCACGCCGGCGTCGTGCTGCTCGAGGAGGTCGCGAGCGAGATCGGCCTCGAGCTCTTCTTCACCCCCCTCCGCCTGCCGGCCGCCCGTTTCCCCGAGGGCCTCCCGGAGACTCGCGTGCTCGTCGCCACCGCCTATCAGACGGCGCCGCCGGTCGCCCTGGCCGCGGCGCGCCGGCCGGGCATGAAGACCGCCTACTTCCTGCAGGACTACGAGGGTTGGTTCGGCGGCGACCCGGTCGAGGTCGTCGCGCAGACCTACGACCTCGTACCGCGGATGACCGCGATCTCGACCTGGCTCGCCGATCTCGTCGCCGAGCGCCATGGGCACCGCCCGGCCGTCGTGCCGATGAGCGGCGACCCGGAGGTCTTCTACCCGCGCGGCGACCGGGCCGGGAGCGGCCCGATCCGCGTCGTGGCGATGCTGCGCTACGAGGAGCGCCGCGGCTTCCGCTTTCTCCTGCCGGCGCTCTCCGCCGTCGCCGCTCATCCCGGCGTCGAGATCGTCCTCTTCGGCGCCCACCGCTTCGAGGAGGAGAACTTCCCGCACTCTCACGCCGGCGTCCTCTCCCGCGACAGCGTGGCCCGGCTCCTGTCGACGGCCCACATCGTCGTCGACCCCTCGCTCTTCCAGGGATTCGGTCTGGTCGGGCTGGAGGCGATGGCCTCCGGCGCCGCCTGCGTGCTGACCGACTCGGGCGGCGTGATGGAGTACGCCCGGCACGACGACAACGCCCTGGTCGTGCCGCCCGGCGACGAACAGGCACTGGCGGCGGCGATCCTCCGCCTGGTCGAAGACCGGCCGCTGAGGCAGCGGCTGGCGGAGTCCGGCGTCGCGACCGCCCGCCGCTTCACCTGGCACAGGAGCGCCGAGGCCTTCATCGCCTTTCTCCGCGCGCTGCCGGTGCCGGCGCCGGTTCCGGCCCCCGAGCGCGCCGCGCTCGAGCTCTATTGGCAGCTGCGCAACCGCGACAGCTCCGAGATCGACGCCCTCGCGCGCAAAGTGGCAGAACAGGCCGCCACCCTCGACGCGATTCGCGAGTCGACCTTCTGGCGGGCGGCGGAGCCGTACTGGCGCCTGAAGGCCCGGCTCACGGAGCTCGGCGGGCGACGACGCTGACGAAGAGGTGGAAGCGGTCGTCGTTGCGGATCGCCCCGAACATCGTCGAGTAGGGCTCGATGCCGAATTCGCTGAACAGGAAGGCGCCGACGACCTCGGCGGAGAGGTCGCCACCAACAGCGCTCCAGGTCGCCGGCAGCTCGCGCTCGACGGTCCGGCCGCGAATCGTCAGGCGCAACCGGACGTTCCATCCGGCTGCGGGCTCCGCCGCGCGGCGCACGAGCCCGGCGACCTCGGCCCGGATCTCCGGGAACTTCGCGGCGTCGAGCTGGCTCGCGCCGAGCATCGCCGTCCGCACCTTCCGGCGGTCCGAGTCCCCGACCGGCGGCAGTTCGCCGGAGTGCATGCCGAGCTCGCGGAATCGCCCCTTCCAGGCCGCCCTTGCCGCCGGTGCGTCGATCTCGAGCCCTTCGGCCGCGACCGTGAAGCGGAAGCTCGTCGCCTCCGGCTGCGCGGGATCGAACCGGAGCTCGACCGTCGGCCGGGGGGCCACCACGAGGTGATCGTGCGCCAGCCCCGAGCCGATCCCCGCTTTGTGGGTGAGGACCGCGAACAGTGAGCGTTCGGCGTCGATCGCGTAGGCCTCTGCCGGCAGTGCCGCTGCGGGCGCCGGCCCGTGCATGGCGAGCGCGACCGAGAGGAGCGTCACCGACCAGCCGGCCCGCCAGGCAGAAGTGCTCTGTCTCATCGTGATGCTCCCGGGACCGCAGGGGAGAGAAGCTGCGATCACTATCCAGGAGGATAGACAGCCCGGGCGGCGCGCGGAACTGACCAAAGTGAGACGCCGCGCCCGGCAGCGGTCGGGGACCGGAGCCGAGCGCGGCGCAGGGAACGGCGACTCTTGTGGCCGGGAGGCCGTCAGTTCGATTCGTCGGATCCGTCCTCGTCCTCGATCTCGAGAACGATCGTCCGGGCGCCCGGCTCGCCGGTCACGAAGGTGCCCGCCTTCGGGGCCGTCTCGCGCAACGCCTCGAGGACCCTGGCGCGGGTCGCCTCGTCGAGCTCCTGGAACTTCGCCGAGGCCTGGAGGCGCGCGATCGTCGCCTCGACCGGGAGCGGCAGGGCCGGCAGCTCGCCGCCCTCGGTGGTGAAGGCGAAGGCGTGGGCGTCGCCGCCGCCGGCCGGAGTCCGCCGCATCACGACCACCCTCCCGCCGTCGCCGTCGGCGCTTTCTGTGATCACCGCGCCGTTCTCGTCCACCGCCACCTTGTTGCGCAGGATCATGACGTTCGCCCCGCCCTCCCCGGCGTCGGCGCCATCGGCGCCATCGTGAACGATGATCCGCTTGTGGAACTGCGTCGTGCCGTCGGCGCTCGTCCACGAGCCGCCTTCGGGCTCGCCGGAGAAGTGGTCCATGAGGCGGATCTTCTTGCCGTCGAGGTCGATCTCGAAGCCCTGCTCGTCGCGGGTGACGACGACCGGCGTGCCGCTCTCGGTGGCGAGCGACCGGCTCTCGCCGACCGCCATCTCGTGAAGATTGGCGAGCTCGAGGCGCTCGGCGCTGCCGTCGTGGTCGAGGACCAGATTGATCTGGCTGCGACGGACCTCGGCGGTCTCGTCCGAGGCCTCCGCGAGATCGACGCCCGCGGCTTCGGCCTCGCTCGCGGCCGCATAGGCGAGGCCGGCGGCCGTCGCCAGGAGAAGGGCGGTGAGGGAAGGGACCATCCAGCGATTTCGGTTGGGCATCGGTTTCACTCCTCTGAAAGTTGTGCGGCTCCCTGCCGCAGTCACTCTTCTCAAAGGCAAGGACGGTGCCAGATGAAATCGCCGGCAATCTCGCAATACGCCTCCCCATTTGGGGAAGGTGCTGCTCTCTTCGGGAGCCGGCTCAGCTCTCCGCCGGCTCGGGCTCCGCCAGGCCGTGCTTCTCGAGCCGGTAGAGGAACGCCTTGTACGGCAGGTCGAGCAGACGCGCCGCGCGGGCGCGATTGCCGCCGGCGAGCTCGAGCGCCTGACGCAGCGCTTCGCGCTCGTGCGCCTCCCAGGAGAGTCCCTGCGCCGGCAGCCGGAAGCCGCCCTCGCCCTGCGGCCGGCCGGAGAGCTCGGGCGGCAGATCCTCGAGCTTCACCTCGCCGGCGTCGGCGAGGAGCGTCAGGCGTTCGACGACGTTGGCGAGCTCGCGGACGTTGCCCGGCCAGGCGTACTCGATCAGCGCCTTGCGCACCGCAGCGGGGAAGCGCGCCTGCGTGAGACCGTGGCGTCGCGCCGCGCGCGCCGCGAAATGCTCGGCGAGGAGGGGGATGTCCTCACGGCGGTCGCGCAGCGGCGGCAGCGCCAGCGGCACCACGTTCAGACGGTAGAAGAGGTCCTGCCGGAAGCGCCCGGCGGCGATCTCGACGAGGAGATCGCGATTCGTCGCCGCGACCACCCGCACGTCCACCGCGATCTCACTGTTGCCGCCGACGCGGGTGATCCGGCCCTCCTGCAGGGCGCGCAGGAGCTTCGGCTGCAGGGCGATCGGCAGCTCTCCGATCTCGTCGAGGAAGAGCGTCCCGGAGTCGGCGGCCTCGAATCTGCCGGCGCGCGTGCGGTCGGCGCCGGTGAAGGCGCCGCGCTCGACGCCGAAGAACTCGGACTCGACCAGCCCCTCCGGAATCGCGGCGCAGTTGACTGCGACGAACGGCCGCGCGCGGCGCGGCGAGAGCTGGTGCAGCGCGCGCGCCGCGAGCTCCTTGCCGGTGCCACTCTCGCCGGTGAGGAGGATCGTCGCCTGGGTGCCGGCGAGGCGCTCGACGCGCGCGAAGAGGGTGTGCATCGCCGCCGAGCGCCCGATGAGGTCGACCAGTTGGTCGCGGTCGCCGATCTCCGCCGAGAGGCGGCGGTTCTCGCGCTCGAGCCGCCGCCGCGCGAGGGTGCGGTCGATCGCCAGCTTGAGCGCCTGCGCCTCGAACGGCTTCGCAAGGTAGTCGTCGGCGCCGCTGCGGATCGCCTCCACGGCGCGCGCGATCGTGCCGTACGCCGTGACCATGACGAAGCCGGCGTCGGGATGGTGGGCGCGCACCCGGGCGAGGAGCTCGCCGCCGTCGCCGTCCGGAAGGCGCCAGTCGGAGATCACGAGATCGACCGGGGCGCGCCCGAGCTCGCGGGTCGCCTCGGCGAGCGAGGCCGCGCAGGCGACGCTGTAGCCCTCCGCGGAGAGGAGCCCCGCAAGGAGGGTCCTCTGATCGGCCTCGTCCTCGACGACCAGCAGGCGGAAGTCGTTCATCGTTCTGTCCGCGTCCATGGCGAGGTTCCATTCGAACGGTCGCCGACACGGTCTCCGAGCTCGAGCGCGGCCCGGGTGCCGCGGGCGGTCCCTGCGGCGCGCGACTCGAGCCGCAGCTCGCCGGCGTACCGCCCGCTCACCAGACGGTGGGCGAGAAACAGGCCCATCCCGGAGCCGTGCGGCTTGGTGGTGACGTGGGGCTCGAAGAGACGGGCGCGGACCTCGTCGGGAAGACCGCCGCCCTCGTCGTCGACCGTGATGCACACGCCGCCGGACTCGCCCGGCGCCACCTGGATCGTGACCTGCCCGCCCGGCGGGCTCGCCTCGACGGCATTCACCACGAGCGCCTGGAGCACCGCCTTGAGCTCCGCCGGCACACCCGCAACCACGGCCGGGACGGCCCGACGGCTGGCACCGGGCGCGGCACCTGGTGCGGCTTGGGCAGAAGCCTGCACGTCGATCCGTACCCGGCCGCCACCGTCCTGGAGCGCTTCGAGTGCCACCTCGCGGGCCAGCTGGGCGACGTCCACCGGCTCGGCCTGAGCCGAACCGGCCGAGGCCAGGGCGAGGAAGGAGCGCAGGGCGCCGTCCATGCGCCGGATCTGTCGCCGCGAGCCCTCGACGACCTCCGTTGGCGCGCCGACCTGCTCGATCGCGAGACCGAGGGCGTTCAGCGGGTTGCGCAGCGAGTGCGCGAGCCCGCGCGCCACCTCGCCCAGCTCGGAGAGCTGCTCGGCGGAGGCCAGCCGGCGGTTCTCGCGGTCGAGGTCGGCGAGACGCTGCGACATCCGGTTGAACGAGGCGATCGTGCGGCCGATCTCGTCGTTGCGCGGGCCCGGCTGGACCTCGACGGCAGCCCCGAGCTCGCCGCTTCCCAGGCGCTCGGCCGCCGCCGAAAGGCTCGCGAGGGGCCGGGTGAGCCGGTGGGCGACGACCGCCGCCGCGAGCAGCCCCACCGCCAGCAGCGCCAGGTTCCCCAGCAGGAGCTGCGTACCGAAGCGGTCGAGCGTCGAGGCGACCTCGGCGTGCGGAATCGGAATCCTCCGCTTCATCTCCGGGCCGCGCACGAAGAGCACGTCGCGCTCCGCGTCGGTCTCGAGCACCATCTTGCGCAGCTGCATGTCGGGCGGCAAGACAGCGTCGCCCGGCGCGGCGTCGGAGCCCTCTTCGGCAGCGTTGGCCCCCACCGCGCCGCCGGCCGCTGCCGGCGCCGGCCGCTGCAAGTGGATCTCGCGGCGCATCACGAAGTGCTGCGGCTCGCCGCCGGGCGCCGCCTCCGTCGTCCATTCGACGCCGGAAGGCTCGCCGGGC
Organism: Thermoanaerobaculia bacterium; assembly: GCA_018057705.1. NCBI lineage: Bacteria > Pseudomonadati > Acidobacteriota > Thermoanaerobaculia > Thermoanaerobaculia bacterium. Next base: position 29,661 of record JAGPDF010000011.1, read on the forward strand.
AGATCGCCTCCCGGTAGCGCGCCGACAGTGCCCGGCCCATTCGTCGTCACCACGACGACATGCGTCGCCGTCCCGGGCCCGGGCTCGGCGGCTGCGCCCGCCGCGGTTCCCGCAGGGGCGGCAGGGCTCCGGCTCTCCGTGCGGTAGGAGAAGCCCGAGAGGATCTCCTCCCCGACCCGGAAGGCGACCGTGCGCACATCGTCGGTGACCGCCCGGGAAAGCGCGCGGAAGAGCAGCCACTGCCCGACGAGCAGCAGGCAGATCAGGCCACCGAGAAGCAGAAAGAGGCGTCGTCTGAGCGACATGGTCGCGGAGAATCTAGCAAGGGTCGTGCCTCTTTCGCCGCGGCCGGCAGCGGGCCGGCTTTCCGCCTGCGGCCCGCACCGCCACTTTTCGCCCGCGGACCGGATGTCCGCTTTCAAGACGAAGCGGTAGACTTCGTCCATGTCCCTGCGCTTCGGAGTGAACGGCCTCGGGCGGATCGGCCGCGCGCTCATCCGGATCGCGGCGACGCGGCCCGAGCTCGGCTTGGAGCTCGCCGCGGCCAACGATTCGGCAGACCCGAAGCAGCTCGCGCGCCTCCTTCGCCACGACACCGTGCATGGGGCCTTTCCGGTCGAGGTGGCTTCACGAGAGAGCTGCCTGCTTCTCGCCGGCCGGCCGGTGCCGCTCGGCCGGGCGCTCTCGCCGCTGGAGATCGACTGGCAGGAGCACGGCGTCGAGGTGGTGCTCGAGGCGACGGGGAAGTTCCGGCAACGCGACCTCGCCGCCGGGCATCTGCGCGATCCGGGGGGCTCCGTCCGGCAGGTCGTCGTCTCGGCGACGATGCCCGATCCGGATGTCTCCGTCTGCCTCGGCATCAACGACCGCGATCTCGACCCGTCGTGGCAGCGCGTGATCTCGAACGCCTCGTGCACGACGAACTGTCTGGCGCCGCTCCTGCTCGTGCTCGACCGGAGCTTCGGCGTCGAGCACGCGCTGATGAACACCGTCCACTGCGTCACCAACAGCCAGAACCTGGTCGACAACGCGCACCCCGATCCGCGCCGCGCGCGCTCGGCGCTCGCCAACATCATCCCGACCACCTCGGACGCGATTCCCTCCATCGTCCAGGTCATGCCGGAGATGCGCGGCAAGGTCGAGGGGCTCGCGATGCGCGTGCCGGTGGTCGCGGGCTCGCTGGTCGATCTCACGGTGCGCCTCGCCCGCCCGGCCGCGCGCGACGCCGTCGCCGACGCCTTTCGCGCCGCCGAGCAGGGAGCGCTCGCCGGTATCCTCGGCACCACCGACGAAGAGCTCGTCTCCTCCGACGTCATCGGCGACCGGCGCTCGGCGGTCGTCGATCTGCCTCTCCTTTCTCTCGCCGGCGACCGCCTGCTGCGCGTCGTCGCCTGGTACGACAACGAATGGGGCTACACCAACCGCTTAGCCGAGCTTCTCGCCCGGCTCGCGGCGCCACCCGCCCGATAGAATCCGCTCGGACGTTCTTGCGAAGGAGAGCACCGATGACCCAGCTGCTGACACTCGAAGATCTCGACCTTGCGCGCCTCGCCGGCACGGTCGTGCTGGTGCGGGTCGACTTCAACGTGCCGATGAAGGACGGGAAGGTCACCGACGACACGCGCATCGAGGAGGCGCTGCCGACGATCCGCGAGCTCACCGCGGCGGGGGCGCGACTCCTTCTGTGCTCGCACTGCGGGCGGCCGAAGGGCGAGAGGAACTTGAAGTACTCGCTGCGGCCGGTGGCCGAGCGTCTGGCGGCACTTCTGGGGCGGCCGGTGCTTTTCTCTGAGGATGCGATCGGCGAGCCGGCGGCAGCGGTCGCCGCGAAGCTCGCCGACGGCGACGTCGCGCTGCTCGAGAACCTGCGCTTCCATGCCGGCGAGGAGAAGAACGACCCGGTCTTCGCTCAGGCGCTCGCCGCCAACGCGACCGCCTATGTCGACGACGCCTTCGGCAGCGCCCATCGCGCCCACGCCTCGGTCACCGGCGTGCTGCCGTTCCTCGCCCGGCGCGCCGCCGGCCGGCTGATGGTGCGCGAGGTCGAGGCGCTCTCGAAGCTCCTGGGCGAGCCGCCGCGACCGTTCGCGGCGATTCTCGGCGGTGCCAAGATCGAGGGCAAGATCGACACCCTCGAGAACCTCCTGCCGCGGCTCGACATCCTCATGGTCGGCGGCGGCATGGCCAACACCTTCCTCGCCGCGCAGGGACTCGACCTCAAGGCTTCGCTCGTCGAGCGCGACCGGCTCGACCTGGCGCGGACGATCCTCGAGCGCGCGGCGGCGCAGGGCACGGAGGTCCTCCTGCCGACCGACCTCGTCACCACGGACAGTTTCGAGAATCCGCAGGTCGTGCAGACGGTGGCGGCGGCGGAGATTCCGGGTGATTTTCTGGCGGTCGACATCGGTCCGCGGACCCGAAAGGCCTTTGCCGCTGCGGTGGCCCGCGCCCACACCCTGTTCTGGAACGGCCCGCTGGGCGTCTTCGAGAAGCCGCCGTTCGACGAAGGGACGCGCGCCGTGGCTCTCGCCCTGGCGGCCTGCCCCGGCTTCACCCTCATCGGCGGCGGCGAGACGGTCGCGGCAGTGCACCAGGCCGGGGTAACCGACAAGATCGGCCACGTCTCGACCGGCGGCGGAGCCTCGCTCGAGTTCCTGGCCGGCAAAGAGCTGCCCGGCGTCGCGGCGCTCGCCCGGCCGGCCGCTGGCTTCAATGGATCGGGCGCCGCCGGATGACTCACGACCCGCACTTCGTCCCGGCCGCGCGCCGGCCCTTCGTGGCCGGCAACTGGAAGATGAACCTGGTGCGCTGGGAGGCCGACGCGCTCTGCAGGAAGCTCCTTGCGGCGCTCCCCCTCGCCTGCGAGGTCGCCGTCCTCCCCTCCTTCCCCCTCCTGCCCGGGGTGGTCGAAGCGCTCGCCGGAAGCGGCATCGGCGTCGGCGGCCAGGACCTCCACCCCGAGGGGAAGGGCGCCCACACCGGCGACGTCTCCGGGCTCCAGCTGGCCGACGTCGGCTGCTCCTGGGCGCTTTGCGGCCACAGCGAGCGCCGCCACGACCACGGGGAGGGCGACGAGCTCGCGGTGCAAAAAGCCCTCGCCGCGGTACGCTCGGGTTTGAAGCCTCTGCTCTGCGTCGGCGAGACCCGCGACGAACGCCTTCGGGGTGAGACCTTCGCCGTGCTCGACCGCCAGCTCGCCCCGCTCGCCGGCCTCTCCCACGCCGACCTGCCGGGGCTGGTCCTCGCCTACGAGCCGGTCTGGGCGATCGGCACCGGCGAAACCGCCACTCCTGAAATCGCCCAGGAGGCGCATTTCCACCTGCGCGGCCGTTTGGAAGGCCTCTGGGGGGGTGCCGGCTCGGCCGTCAGAATACTCTACGGCGGGTCCGTAACTCCTGATAATTCAACGGGTTTGGCCGCAATGCCGGACATCGATGGGGGTCTCGTCGGAGGGGCGAGCTTTGACGCCGGCAAATTCCTCGCTATCATCTCTTCTTTCGCCGCCTGAAGCGGTCCGAGGTTCTCCGTGATCTATCTGCTTTATACGCTGCACATCATCATCTGCATCTTCCTCATCCTGGTGGTCCTGCTCCAGCAGGGCAAGGGTGCGGATCTTTCGGTCTTCGGCGGCGGCACCACCATGGCCGCCTTCGGCGCCCGCAGCGCGACCAACCTCCTGCACCGGATGACGGTCGGCGGTTTCGTCGCTTTCATGCTGACGACGCTGGGCATCGCCTACATCAAGGGCAACGTCGAAGGTTCGTCGGTCATGAAGAGCGCCGCGCCGGCTCCGGTCTCCGCTCCGGCGACGCCGGCTCCAGCGCCCCCCGTTCCGGCTGCGGCCCCGACCGAAACGCCCACGGCATCTCCAGAGGCTGCGCCTGCGACGCCGCCCGACGCGCCTGCACCGCAGACGCCGAACCAGTAGAATCGATTCGCAGACAGGAAACTCCGGAAAAACTGATGTCTTTCGAGCAAGCCGAGCTGGCGGAATTGGTAGACGCGCACGTTTGAGGGGCGTGTGGGGTAACCCGTGCCGGTTCGAGTCCGGCGCTCGGCACCACTCTTTGCAGGATCTGCAGAACCCGCGGTAGGTAGAAGGTAGTAGCAGGGGCCGCACGGCAAGCGGCAGACAAGCGAAAGGCGGCGTGCGGAGAGATCCGCGAACGCCGCCTTTTCCCTTTCCGGCCCGCTTGGGCCGGTCCCGCGCCAGTGCCCCTTACGGCAGGAGCGTCGCCTTCTTGATCTCGACCGTCGTATTGGGCACATCGCCGTACGGTCCGCGATTGCCGCGCGGCACGTTGACGATCTTGTCGGCCACATCCATCCCCTCGACGACCTTCGCGAACACCGCATAGCCCCAGCCGCCCGCGGTCTTGCCGGTGTGATCGAGCGAGCGGTTGTCGTTCACGTTGATGAAGAACTGCGAGGTGGCGCTGCCCGGGTCGCTGGTGCGCGCCATCGAGAGCGTGCCGCGCTTGTTCTTGAGACCGTTGTCGGCCTCGTTGGGAATCGGCGGCTGCGTCGCCTTCTGCTTCATATCGGGGGTGAAGCCGCCACCCTGGATCATGAAGCCGGGGATGACGCGATGGAAGATGGTGCCATCGTAGTGGCCCGACTTCACGTAGGCGAGGAAGTTCGCGACCGTCTTCGGCGCCTTCTCCGGATCGAGCTCGAGGACGATCTTGCCGAGCGTGGTGTCGAGCTCGACGCGCGGGTTCGCGGCCTTGGCCGGAGCCGGGGTCGCGGGGGCCGCGGCGGGCTGCGGCGAGTCGGATCCCAGCAGGGCAGCGGCAAACAGCAAAATGGCGGGACTCATGGTTTCTCCTTGTCGTGGTTGGGTTTGCGCAAACCCGAATCGTAGCATCGCAGGCTTTTCGGGCCTCCCCGGCGGCCGTGCGGGCGGCGGTCTGGCCTTGAGTCGGAGCGGCCGGGTGCCTGGTATCGAGTTTGCTACCCTAGTCGGGCAGGCTCCGGAAGCACACACTCAACCCCGGAGGAACCTGGGAGGCTTTTCGATGCGCCGCATCTCTTCGTGGAAGTTCATCGCGCTGTTCACTCTGCTTCTCGCCCCGGCGGCCTTCGCCCAGGACGCCGACTACACCAACAGTCCGCACGTCCGCGGGCGTTTCGAGCTCACGCCGACCGTGTCGTACAACTTCGGCGGCACGCTCTCCGGAGAGGAGAGCGACTTCTTCGACTTCGAGCTCGAGGCCGACGACAGTGAGGCGTTCGGCGTCACCTTCGGCATCCCGCTCTCGCCCTGGGCGCAGATCGAGCTCCTCGCCAGCCGCCAGCAGACCGAGCTGGCGTATGACGACGGCCTGTTCGGCGGCAATATCGGGGTGGCCGATTTCGACGTCAGCTACTACCACGTCGGCGGCCTCTTCCAGTGGGGCAACGGCCAGGTGCATCCGTTCTTCGTCGCGAGCCTGGGCGTCGCGAATCTGAATCCGGACGTGCCCGGAGCGAGCGCCGAGAACAAGTTCTCCGGCTCGATCGGCGGCGGCGTCAAGATCTTCCTCACCGACAACATCGGGCTGCGCTTCGAAGGCCGCGGCTTCTGGACTCTGCTCGACGACGGTGAGGACTACTACTACGACGACTGTTACCACTGCGGCGACTACTACGACTACGGCTACTCCAACACCTTCGACCAGGCGCAGTTCTCCACCGGCCTGATCATCGCCTGGTAGCTCAACTCGATCCGAAGTCGGGCTCGGCCGCTTCCACCCGGTTGCGGCCGTTTCTTTTTGCCGTGTAGAGGGCCGCGTCGGCCGCCGAAAGCAGCGGACGGGCGCGGGTCTTGCCGTCGGCCCGCACTTCGGCGCGTCCGGCGACCCCCATCGACAGCGTCACCTTGAGCGGCTCGCCGGTTTCGATCGGAATCTCGAGCGCCTCGATGCGCTCGCGGATCTTCTCGGCGAGGCGGAGGGCGCCGTCGAGCTGCGTCTCGGGCAGCACGATGAGAAACTCCTCGCCGCCGAAGCGACCGATGAAGTCGGTCTCCCGGAGCTGCGCCCGGAGCTCCGCCGCGACGCGCTGCAGCACCAGGTCGCCGGCCAGGTGGCCGTGGCGATCGTTGATCCACTTGAAGCGATCGAGGTCGGCAAGGGCGATCGAGAGCGGACGATCGTAGCGGATGGAGCGGCTCCACTCGCGATCGAGAATCTCCAGCACGGCCTCCCTGCGGTAAAGGCCGGTCAGGCCCTCGAAGGTCGCGGACTCGAACAGCCGGGCGTTCTCGAAAACCGTCGCCGCCTGCCCGGCGAGGACCTTCAAGAGCTCAAGCTCTTCGGCGACGAAACGCTCGCCGCCTTTCTTCGCGCCCAGCAGTAGCAGGCCCACCAGCCTGCCGTGCGAGAGCATCGGCACGGTGAGCTCGGCACCGGCGCCGCGCAGGCGCGTGGCGAGCGAGCCGCCGGCACGCTCGAGCTGCGAGGCCGGCATCGGGCGCGCCCCGCGGGTGAGCGCGCGCAGCCCCACGTCGTCGGGCGCGAGCAGCACCGTCTGCTCGGAGTCTTCGAGTGCGATCCCGGAGGCCGCGAGGCTCATGAGCTGCCCCATCGGCGGCGCCGCGATCCAAAGCGTCGCCGAATGCAGCCCGAACGTCCGGCAGAGCTCGTCGCAGAGATACTCGCCCATGCGTGGGAGCTTGCCCCGCGCGGGCAGTTCGGCGACCATGCCGAGGGCGCGCTGGCGGAAGGCTTCGCTCTCCGGAAACAGGCGTCGGTCGATCAGCCGCTGCAGACGCTTGCGCATCGGATTGAAGATCAGACCCAGTCCGAGCGTCGCCGCCGACACCACCCAGACCGACTCCCGTCCGCCCTCGAGCGAGCGCGCAAAGAGCGCCCCGCCGGCGCCCAGCGCGGCATAGAAGAGGAGCACCAGCGAGGTGGTCAGCGCGCCGTAGAGCAGGCTCTTGCGGATGACCAGCTCGATGTCGAAGAGTTGGTAGCGGAAGATCGCGACGAAGACGGCGACCGGAAAAGCGAGCAGCACCAACGTCCAGACCGCCTGCGGCACCGCCACCGTCGGCAGACCGAGGAGCTGCCGGCCAGCGAGGAAGAAAACGACGCACATCCAGGGCAGGAGCCCGAGCAGCACCAGCCCCGCCTGCTGCCGCCCCTCGCGCCGCGGATGATGCAGGAAGCGCTCCCCCAGCAGCAGGGCGAGCGTCGTCGCCCAGAACGGCAGCCCGAGGTCGAGAAGCAGGAACTCGGCCTGGCTCGACGTCCACGGCAGGCTCCCGCCTTTGGTCTCGACGAGGATCGCGATCGCCGTGCTCGCGGCGACGACGCCGCCGATGCCGTAGAAGAGCGGCACCAGCCAGGGCCGCTTCCTGAGCCACATCGGACGCTCCGGAACGAGTGCCGACAGGTGGATTTCGGCGCCCATCTGGAAGCCCGAGATCAGGTAGAAGCCGACCGTCGACCAGAGACCGATCGCGAGCAGATTGACCGGCTCGGAGGGCAACGAGAGCTCCGCAGCCACGGCCAGCGAGTAGAGATAGAGCAGCCGGGCCCGGACGTCCTGCCCGGCCTGCCCCACCGCGACGAGACCGAGCGCGACGTAGGCGATCGCCACCAGGAGGTCGAGCAGGAGCGAGCCCCAGGAGACTGCAACCCCCGGCGCCAGGGTCAGCGTGACCCGCTGGCCGGCGCGGTCGACGATGACCGGCACCGGTTCGCCGCGTCGGAAGTCGATTGCGACCAGATCGTAGTCGGACTCGATCCGGATCGGCCGTCCGGCGATCTCGAGGATCCGGTCGCCGCCCCGCAGGCCCGCTCTCTCGGCCGGATAGCCCGGCACGAGCTCGCGGATGCTCACCCCGGTGGCGCCGTCGTTGAGCGTGAAGCCGACGCGGCGGCCGCTCGCGGCGTCGGCGTGCGTCGCCTTGAGGTAGAACAGCCCGGCCAGCAACAGCACCGGCAGAAAATAGATCAGCCCTCGGCGCAGAATCGGAGAGGTGATGGGCAAGAGGGTCTCGTCGTGCTCCCGGCTCGGATGCCGGCTAGTCTACGGCGGATCCGCAGTTCCCGCTGCCGTCCAGGGGCCGCAGCGCACCAGACGCCCGAGCGCGCGGAAGTTCCCGGTGACGAAGCCGTCGCGAGCGACGACTGCCGCGGCATACTGGCTGCACGAGGGAGTGAAGCGACAGCGCACGCCGCCTCTGTGGAGCCAGGGCGAGAGCCAAGCCTGGTAACGGCGGATCGCGCCGAGCTCGAGACGTGCCGTGACCTGCTTTGCCGGCGGAAGGCTCCAGTCGAAAGCGCAGAGAGCCACGGCGAAGAGCCCGGCCAGGAGCCAGCGGCGACGCAGCGTCCGCGACCTGCCTGGCGGAGGCTTCGATGCGGCTCGACTCACGCCGGTAGCGTTCCGGCGGCGAGGCGCACGATCCAGACCAGGAGCAGCAGAAGTCCGGTCGCGATCGCAGCTTTGGGCGCGATCCGCCGCAGCACGAGGAGGTCCGGGGGCTCGGGCACTTCCTGGGTGCTCGACAGCGCAGTGGCGGTTCTCGCCCGGCGGAGCGCCACTCCCCAGGCGAGCCAGAAGATCGCCGCCTCGACGGCGAGAAGCGCGAACAGCGGATGCCAACGCCAGGACTCCGCGAACTTCCCCTGCGCGAGCGCCGCCGCGGCGCGCGTCAGGCCGCAGGCCGCGCAGGCAACGCCGGTGGCACGGTGGAAAAGACAGAGGTCTGGGCCGCCGGCAACGGCCGGGTCCCAGAGGGCGAGGGCAAGGAAAAGGGCGACGAGCCCGAGGCCCGTCGCCCACCAGTACCGCACCGCCGACATCTCCAGGTTCCTGCCTAGTTGCCTGCCGCGTCCGCCATCGCCCCCATGATCGCCAGGCCACCCATGAAGAAGATCCAGATCACGCCGAGGACAAGAAAGATCGTACCGATGATGCCGAGGATCATTCCCGCCATGGCGGTGCCCTGACCGGCGGCCGGACTGCTGCCCTCCTTGATCGCCTTGACTTCGTTCTTGCCGATGTACCAGGCGAACGGTGCGCAGAGTTGGCAGCAGAGGAAACCCAAGATTCCGAGAACGAGCGCCGTTGTCGCCTTGCTCGAGCCTGCCGAGGCCGGCGGGGCCGGCGGGGCCGGCGGCGGAGGAATGTACTGGTCGTTCATCTCAGAACTTGTCCGCGAAGTCGGAGAGGCCGGGGATGAGGAAGCGCTGGCCGTTGACCGCCTTCATGATCGACAGGATCGTCACGATCAGATACGGGATCCAGAGGAAGAGCGAGATGATGCTGGTCACGCAGCCGACGCCAGGGATGAACGACAGGATCGAGAACAGCACGAAGACGATGATCCAGGCGAAGAACTGGACGAGCCCGTGCTTGGCGTGCCACTGCACCTCTTTATCGTCCTTCTCGGTCAGCAGCGGCACCAGCGCCAGCAGGCCGAGGTAGGCGAGCACCAGCATCAGGGTCTTGTTGTTGTTCGCAGCAGCAGGCGGGGGTGGCGGAACGGACGGTTCGCTCATCGTCAGCGTCTCCTCACGAGAAGTTGGTGGTTCTGCATGTGTTGAGTGCGTTCAACAGTTTATACCCCGCCTCCGGGGTGGACAAGCGACAAGAGGCACCCGGGGCGTGTCGCCGCGCGGGGTTCTTCAAACCGGCGCCTTGGCCGCCGATTTCCCCGCCGCGCTCGCCGACGCCTTCGCCGAAGTGCCGCGCGAGAGCAGTGCGCCGGCTTCGAGCAGGAACTTCGAGGCGGCGAAGAGGGTGAAGAGGAGGAGCGGCTTGCCGGAGAGGATCATGACCCAGGTGCCGACGAAGCCGGTCAGCCAGAAGAGCACGAAGCGGCGCGTCCCAGCGTCGACCCGGCGCGCGAGCTCCGCGGCGCTCGCCGACCGCAGCCGGGCGAGGTCGATCGCGAGCTCGACGCCGACGAGCAGGGCGATCCAGGGGAGGCCGGCCGAGGCGGCGAGGATCCCCTCCGTCGTCAGGAACCCCTTGTCGGTGAAGATGAAGAGGATCGCGGCGAGGAAGAGCCCGAAGATGCCGAACGCGCCCCCGTGCACGAGCAGCACGTCGCGGGTGCGAATCCCGGCGCGCGCGATCTCCCCCGGGTCGGCGCCGCGGCGCGCCCAGAGCGCCAGCAGGATCGCCGTGGCGCCCAGCAGCAGGACGCTCTCCACCCAGTAGAGGATCAGGCCGCCGGCGGGGCTCCAGCTGGCCGCGGCGACGCCGGCGATCGGCACGCCCTGCGCGCCACCGCGCAGAACCCACTGGAAGAGGCGGCGAATCATCGGCGGTCGAGTCTCCCCTGCCCGGTTGCAGACGAACCGGACTGCAGGAAGGAACGGAATCGGCCGGGCAGAGAGGACAACGTCGCGGCTAGCCCACGAACGGCTCGGCCGCGATCCCGAGCTCGTCGAGCGTCGCGAGGAACGACGGCAGCTCGCTCTCGACGACCGCCAGCACGATTTCGGCGTCGGCGGTGTAGCTCTCGCTCGTGAGCTCCACGACGGGTGCCCGGACCAGGCGTTTGACGACGCCGATGCGCTCGTACGGCACGCGCAGCCGGAAGCTCCGGCGCGGCAGCTCGCGACGGGTCTGAAGGGCCTCGAGCGCGAGCTGGGTGGCGGCGGTGTAGGCGCGCGCCAGGCCGCCCTTGCCGAGCTTGGTGCCGCCGAACCAGCGCACGACGACGGCGACGACGTCGGTGATTCCGGCCCCGGCGAGCGCCCGCAGGATCGGTTGCCCGGCGGTGCCGGACGGCTCGCCGGCATCGGCGGCGCGCTCCGCCGCCGGCCAGCCGATCCGCCAGGCGAAGCAGTGATGGGTGGCGTCCGGGTAGCGCTTGCGCAACCCTTCGAGAAACTCCTTTGCCGCTTCCGGGGTCGGCGCCGGTGCGAGGTAGGCGAGAAATCGCGAGCCGAGCTCGCGGACCTCGGCTTCGGCCGGGCCGACCGCCACCCGGTAGCCCTCCGTCAGGTCGCGGCCCTCGCGGCGGCAACTGGAGCGGGCGGAGCGGCCGGCGCGAGCGGTGCCGTCATTCCCTGCAGAACCTTCTCGTAGAGCGCGCGATACTGGCCGACGATGCGCTCCTGAGCGAAGCGCGCCACCGCGCCCTCGCGGGCTGCCGCACAGAAACGGGCATGGCGCGCGGGGTCGGTGAGCAGCCCGATCGCCCCGGCGCCCATCGCCACCACGTCCCCGACCGGAAACAGCAGGCCGTCGACGCCGTCGCGAACCACCTCCGGGATGCCGCCGGCGGTGCTCGCCACCACCGGCACCGCGCAGGACAGCGCCTCGAGCGCCGCCAAACCGAACGACTCGCTTTCCGACGGCAGGAGGAAGAGGTCGGCGCCCGTCAGCACCTCCTCGACCGCGGCGATGTTGCCGAGGAAGGTCACCGAGCCGCAGGTGCCGGCGCGCCGGCAGCGCTCCTCGGCCTTGGCCCGGTCCGGGCCGTCGCCGACCAGCAGGAGCCGGGCCGGCATGGCCCTGCGCACCTCGAAGAAGACGTCGAGCACGTCCATGATCCGCTTGACCGGCCGGAAGTTCGAGATGTGGAGCAGGATCTTCTCGCCCGGCTTCGCCCAGCGCCGCGCCCCCGCCGACCCCCTGACCTCCTCGTAGCGCTGCGGGTCGATGAAGTTGGGTATCACCTCGATACGGCTCGCCTCGAGACCCAACTGCTCGACCGTGGCTTCGCGGAGTGAGCTCGAGACGGCGGTCACGGCGTCGCTCATGCGGAGGCCGAAGCGCGTCGTTTCGAGGTAGCTCGGATCGTTGCCGACCAGCGTGATGTCGGTGCCGTGCAGGGTCGTGACCACGGCGAGCGGCTGGGGCGCCAGAATCTGCTTGGCGAGCACCGCCGAGATCGCGTTCGGCACGGCATAGTGCACGTGCATCAGATCGAGCCTCTGGTGACGCGCCACCTCGGCCATCTTGGAGGCCAGCGCCAGCGAATAGGGCGGGTACTCGAACAGCGGGTAGTGCGGCACGACGACTTCGTGGAAGAAGAGGCTGGGCGCGAGCAGCGACAGGCGCGACGGCAGCGCGTAGCTGATGACATGCACCTCGTCGCCGCCGTCGGCCAACGCCATGGCGAGCTCCGTCGCGACGACTCCCGAGCCGCCGAAGGTCGGGTAACAGCTGATTCCGATCCGCATGACTCTCTAACGCAGGCCGCGAGGGAGAAGTTGCCAGGGATCGGACACCGCGAGCGTCCGGCGCGAGAGGTACGGCTCGCCGAACTCGGCGCCGACCTGGTCGCCGTAGTGCCGCGCCCGGCCTTCGATCGCGAGGCGTGTCTCGCGCGACGAGATCTTGGTCACCGGTCCGTCCGCCGGGTTGCTTCCGCCCTGGCGCGGATGGAGCTGCGTGCCGTAGGCGTCGAGCGCCCGCATCTTGATCTCCCAGGTGGCGGTGACGTCGACCACGAAGGAGGGCTCGAACGAATCGTTCTGCATGTAGGTGAAATGAGCCGCCGGCCGGTGGGGGATGCCGGTCCCGCGGCGCGCCAGGCCGGCATAGAAGCAGGCCGCCGCGACCACCGCATGGGCACGCTCGTGGTCGGGATGTCGGTCGAGGGTCGCCGGCCCGAGGACGAGCTCGGGACGCAACCGGCGCAGGATCTCGATCACCTGGTCCTCTTCCGCCGGTCCGGTGCGCAGGGCGCCGTCGCCCAGGGCGAGGAACTCGAGCTCCTGGGCACCGAGGATCTCCGCCGCCTGCGCCGCTTCTCGCTGCCGCTCGGCGGTCGTGCCGCGCGTTCCCGCCTCGCCCGAGGTCAGGTGCAGGATCCCGACCCGGCGGCCAGCTCGTGCCATCTGCGCGAGCGTTCCACCACAGCAGATCTCGACATCATCGGGGTGGGCTCCGATCGCCAGCACGTCGACGCTCATGCCTGCACTCCTTCCCCGCCGGCGCCCAGCACCGGCATCGGTTCTTGCGCGCGCGCCATACGAGCGAAGCTCGAACCCCGGCGCACGACCGGCACCAGCGCCGCCAACGCGAGGAGCGCCGCGCCGCCCGCAGCCACGAGGCGCCACCCCGCCGGAGCGAGCAGCGCCGCCGCCGCAATCGTGGCGCTCCAGCGCGCGATCTCACTCGCCGGCAGCCAGGCGCGGCGGTCGAAGAGGCCGCCGACGTTGGTGAGCCCCCAGACCGCGAAGAGCGCCAGGGCGAGCTTGACGTCGTTGCCCAGGCGCCCGCCGCCGAAGAGCAGCGCGATCACGGCCCCCATCGCGAGCAGAAACTGCGAGACCGCCGCGGCGGAGAGGCCGGCGGGGGGACGCGAGTCGTACTTGCGGCCTTCGAGCGGCGTGTACGGCGGCTTGTCGAACGGCACGTCCGCCGGCCGCCAGCCTGGGCCTTTGAGGAAGATGAGGAGCTTGTCGCGCCAGCGGCGCGTGCGGCGCGCCACGGCGACCAGCTCGCCGAAATATTGCACGTTCGCCCACAGCGGATTCCAGTTGGCGAGCGGGCGGGTGACGCCGTAGGCCGGCTCCTCCTCCTCGCGCTGGAAAGTTCCGAAGAGCCGGTCCCAGACGATCAGCACGCCGCCGTGATTGCGGTCGATGTACTTGGCGTTCGAGCCGTGGTGGACGCGATGGTTCGAGGGTGTGTTGAGGACCGCGTCGAGGAAACCCAGCCGCCCGATCGTCCGGGTGTGGATCCAGAACTGGTAGAGGGTGTCGAACGCGTCGAGTGCCAGGAACATCATCGGCGGCACACCGAGAAGAGCGAGCGGCCAGTAGAAAGGAGCCCCCAGGAACTGCTGCACGGCGCTCTGGCGCAGAGCCACCGAGAGGTTGTACTCCTCGCTCTGGTGGTGGACGATATGCGCCGCCCAGAGAAAGTTCACCTCGTGGCTGGCGCGGTGGAACCAGTAGTAGAAGAAGTCGATGCCGAGAAAGGCGACGGCCCAGTGCATCCAATTGCCCGGGTCGAGCGTCGCGAGCCGGAAGCTCTCGAAGATCAGGATGTAGCCGGCGAAGATCACGGTCTTGCCGAAGACGCCCACGAGCTGCTGGATCGTGCCGCAGGCGAGATCGTTGATGGTGTCGTTCAGCCGGTAGAGCGTGCGGCCGGAATCCAGCCGGCGTTCGCGACGCTCGACCCAGAGCTCCACGCCGATCAGCAGGAAGAAGACCGGGATGGCGAGCGCGATGGCGTTGAATCCCTGCTGGCTCATGGTCGACTCATGGCAGGGTTGCGATGTTAGCCCGATCCTGTCCGGGAGAGGCGGTCCCCGCCGAGCGATCGGCATTGGGATCGACGAGCACCAGCCGCCGCGGATCGAGCACGAGCTGGTCGAGAAGCGCCTGGCCGAAGATGGCACCGTAGCGGCCGGCGAACCAGGCGGTCGAGAGAACCCGCTCCTGCAGCCCGCCCCCGGGGCGGGTCGCCTGGCGCAGACTCTCGAAGCGCTGCTGGGCGACACCGCCGCGGCGCGCCGCCGCCGCCTCGGCCTTGGCAGCGAAGGCGTCGAGTGCGGAGAGAGCCGTCTCGCGAGTCTTCGTCCACGGCTTCTCGAGCGTCGGATCGAGCGCCACCGCCGGCGCTCGGAGGCTGTCGAGAAGCCGCTCCGCGTCCTGTCGCGCGGCGGCGACGAATCCACCTCCGGCAAGCGCGGCGAGCCGATGGGCGATCGCCTCCGGCACGAACAGGAGCTCCTCGAGCGTCGCGCCGAGCTCCGCCAGGTGGTCGCGCTGACGGGCGTCGAAGACCAGGACCTGCGGACGCAACGCGGTCCAGGGCGCCTCAACCCCGAGAACGGGATAGACCGCCGCCGCTTGAGCCAGGTAGGCGGTTTCGCCGGGCCCCATGATCTGCAACGTCGTTCCGAGGACAGCGTCCTGGATGGCCGGGCGAGCCAGAACTCCGGGGGAGACCAGGCTCGAATCGCTCTCGAGCAGCGCCAGGAGGTCGCCGACCGGCTCCGCCGGTTCTCTTCCCGGCGCGCCGCGCAGACGGAAACCGGTATCGCCACTCCATTCGATGCGCCGGCGGGCGCCGTCGCGCAGCAGGAAGAGCGGGCTCGCGCCGCGCTGCGGCGCCACCTGGAGGTCGAAGCCCCGGGCGACGATGCGCTCTTCTGCGGTCCGATAGGCCGTCTCCACTTCGGCACGGGCTTCGATCAACCGGGCGAGGTGCGGCCGCTCGGCGACCTTCAGCTCCGGCAGCATCGAATCGAGCATCAGCGGCGACCTCGCGCCCAGGAGGTCCACCGTCTGCTGCGCGAAAGCGTCGCCGAAGCGCGCGCCCGGGGCCCACCATCCGGCCAACCGCCGACGCCACTCCGCGAAGCGTTCGTTCGGGAAGCCCACGCCCATGGCCGCGAAGAGGCTCTCGATCTCCGGCCCGATCCGACGGCAACCCACCGGGGCGAGCGGCGAGGGATCCTCGGCGAGCGCCAGCTTCTCGAGGCCCGCCAGGCCGAGGAAGGTGGCGGAGGCGACCTCCGCCCAGTCGTGGTCCTCGGTCGCCATCCAGAAGATCGCGACCGCCGGGCGCCCAGCGGCCTCGAGGGCCTCCGCATGGCGCACCGCTACCGCGGCCTTGACCAGCGCGAGGAGCGCGCCACCGAAGAGACCGGTCTGCTGGCCGCCCACGACCACCGCGGTCGCCGGATCGGCGAGCTTCGCCGCGAGCTCGGCGGCGCGTGGGTGGCCGTAGGCGCCGTTGGCGCGTGCTAGACCGGCGGCAATCCCCCGGCGGTCGACCGGCGGCGGCGGCATCTCGGGCAGCGTCCCGGGGACGAGCAACCGCAGCGGGGCGAGAAGATCCGTCTCCTTGCCGGCCAGCCAGGCGGCCGGCATCCCCTTCACCAGTCCGTGGGCGACGAGATCGATCGGTTCAGGGGGAGCGGCCATCCGCCGCATCCTAGCGGACGCAGGCGGGGCCTGGGGCGGGCGCAGGACGGTAGCCGGCCGGGGCTCGACGAAATTCCCTGCGCGCAGTGGCGGGGGGCCCCATCCTCAAGAGAAGAAATCCAGATGAGACCTGGGGTCCCGACCGAGCACAGGGGATTTCGTCGAGTCCCGGTCGGCGGCGAACTTGCGGAGAAATTTCTTCGAGCCCCGGCCGGCTTGTCCCTGTCGAAGCCGGGTCCGAAGACCTGTCGCGGTAGAATGAGCGATTCGATGTTGCGCATTGGAAACGTCCCGCTCGATTCGCCCCTGGTCCTCGCGCCGATGGCAGGGGTGACCGACCGCGACTTCCGGCTGATCGTGCGGCGGATCGGCGGCGTCGGTCTGGTGACCATGGAGTTCATCGCCTCGCGGGCGCTGGTGCGCGGTGTCGCGCGGACGCTCGACCTGATGCACTTCCTCCCCGAGGAGCGCCCGATCTCGATCCAGATCTACGGCTCCGACCCCGACACGATGGCGGAGGCGGCGCGGCGGGTCGAGGCGATGGGCGCCGACATCTGCGACATCAACATGGGCTGCCCGGCGAACAAGATCCTCAAGGGCTGCTCGGGTTGCGCGCTGATGGGCGACCTCGAGCTCGCGGAGGCGATCGTAAAGACGGCGCGCAAGGCGATCTCGATTCCGCTCACCGTCAAGTTCCGCCTCGGTCTCGACCACGAGCGCAAAAACTTCCTCGAGCTCGGCCGGATCTGCGAAGCGAACGGCGCCGACGGCGTAGCGCTCCACGCCCGCACCGCGCGCCAGATGTTCTCCGGCGACGCGACCGTGCAGTGGGACGAGATCGCCCGCCTCAAGGAGGCGGTCGGCATTCCGGTGTTCGGCAACGGCGACATCAAGGAGCCCGGGGACGTGCTGCGGATGATTGCAGCCACCGGCTGCGACGGCGTCATGATCGGGCGCGCCGCCACCAAGAACCCCTGGATCTTTCAGCAGGCGGCCGAGCTCCTTGCGGGTCGCGAGCCGCAGGAGGCCTCGCTCCTCGCCCGCCGCGACCTGATCCTCGAGCATTTCCGGCTGGTCGCCTTGCGCGAGCCTTCGAAGTACGCCATGCACAAGCTCAGGAAGTTCACCGGCTGGTATACCCACGGCGTGCCGCACGGCCGCGAGCTCCGGCAGCGCATCAACGAGCTCCAGGACGTGCCGTCGTTCCTCGCCGCAGTCGAGGAGTTCTTCGACGAGATGACGGCGGCGGCGGCTTGAACCGCCACGAGGTCCGCGTTCCCCTGACCCTCGCCGACCTGCCGGAGGCGCTCGCCGGGGCCGCTCTCGCCTGGGGGGCCGAGTGGACCGCCGACGCTGCGGGCGGCGGGCGGCTCGTCCTGCCGGTGGTCTTCGGGTTGCGCCGCGGCGTGCTCGTCGGCCGGGTCGACTTCGAGCCCTCGGGCGACGGTGCGCGCGTCGTCTGGCAGCTCGAGGAGAGCCATCTCGAGCTGCAGCGCGCCTCGGTCGCGGTGCTCGCCATGGCGGTATTGGCGCTCGTGCCGGCGCTCGCCTGGCCGTTCAACCCGAAGCTCCTCTCCCTGCTGCCGTTCGCCGTGGTGATGGGCCTCCTCGCCTGGTGGCTGGTGCTCTCGCGCCTCGAGAACAGCGGCCCGGAGGAGTTCTTCGCCACGCTCCTCCCCAAGCCCTAGCCCGCCGCACCCCCTCTCCGCCCCGACGCAGAGGGGGGTCGATCGCGAGCCTACGGAGCGACCGCGCTCCTGTCGCCGGTACCGCCGCCCGGGAGGCCACCGCAGATGATCGGTTACATCGGGGCGACGTCGGGTTGTGCTCTAGGGCTCGACCTCGAATCCGAGGCGAGTTGCGACCTCGCGCTGCCTGGCGTCGAGGGAGAGGAAGGTGATCTCGGCCTTGGGACTGAGCAGCAGCGCGCAGGCAAGATGCCAGGCGTCCGCGCCGCGCACCTGCCCGTAGGCGAAGACCCGCCCGAGCTCCGGGCCGAGCGCGCGATCCGGCAGGATCCACCGCAGGTGGTGAAAGAGCTCTTCGCGCTCGACCACGATTCCCTCGCGCTGAACCACAGCCAGGAGCTCTGCTTCGAGGAGGTTGGACGACCAGATCGAATCGAAGCGCTCGAGCGCGAGAGCTCGCGCACCCGGCTCGGCGAGCAGGATTGCCGCGAGGCACGAGGTGTCGACGTAGGCGATGCTCAATCGCGATCGTCGAGGAAGCGCTGCAGGGCTCCTGGGCGATGCGCAATCGCTTTCCAGGTTCCCTTCTTGGCGGGCGCCGGGCTCAAGACACCTTCCGCCGTGAGCCGTTCGATGCGCTCCTCGAGCGTTTCCATTCGCTTTTCGATCGGCCGGATCTCGGCTACCGGCTGGCCATGAAAGGTAATCACCACCCGCCCCCCCTGCCGCACCTTGCGCAGCAGTTCGCTGAACTTCGCCTTCGCTTCATAGGTTGAATAGACGGATTCCATGGCCGATACCTCGCGCCTCGGCTGTCAATCTATTCTGGTCAGACCAGACCAGTCAACGCGGGACCGATCGCGGCAGGGCCATACTCTCCGAGATCGGGAGCGTTCTCGGTCGGCCTGTGGATACCGCCGGGGGAATATCCGACCGCTTCTGCTATGTTCCCTTCCCTGCAGGACGGTTCTTTCATAATTTGGGGGCGCACCGGGTTCGACGGGGAACAGTGCGGTTCGAGGGTTGCGCATCGGGTTTGCACCCGTAAAACGGCAAGTTATACCTGCCAACGACAACTACGCTCTCGCGGCTTAATTGACCGTGACGTTCCAGCCATGGGCCATTGTCCACGGCACGGGCTGGGGCGACGCTAAAGTGGACTGAACGCTGAGGTTGGTTCCGCTCCTCAGCGGGATCGTCAAATCGGAACTGGCGCTTGCGTAGGAGGCCTTCTGCATTGCGCAAGGGCGATGACCCTAAGTGAAGGCTATGTGCGTAGATACTTTCGGGACGCGTTTCTCGGACGTGGGTTCAATTCCCACCGCCTCCACCATTCTCTTCATTTGCTGAAAAGGACACGATTGCTATCGTGTCCTTTGTCGTATCTGCAGGTCATGCCGGATTTTCCGAGGAGCCTTTCGTGAAGACGACCCCCTTCGCCGCAGAGCGTCGGCAGAGCTCACTCCTTGCCGTCTGCCGCCTGCGGATCCCCTTCATCCAGTTGTTCGTCGCGGCGGCATTCGCCGGCCTGCTCGCCGGCTGCACCGGCAACCCGCCAGCCGCCACGACTTCGACGGCCGCAGCGACCGCAGCGGCGCCGGCCGCGACCGGCTTCACGATCCTCCAGATCAACGACACCTACAAGATCGAGGGGCTGCGGGCCGGCGCCGAGGGCGGCATGAGCCGGGTGCGCACCCTGCGCCGGGAGCTCGAGGGCGAAGGCCGGCCGGTGCTCGTCCTGCACGCCGGCGACTTCCTCTTCCCCTCGGTGATGAGCAAGTACCTCCAGGGCGTGCCGATGATCGAGGCGCTCAACCTGCTCGACGGCTCCGCAGCGTTCGACGAGCTTCTCTTCGTCACCCCCGGCAACCACGAGTTCGATCATCCGGAGCCGCGGGTGCTCTTCGACCGCATTGCGCAGTCGCAATTCGCCTGGATCTCGTCGAACATCGCGGTCGCCGAGAGCGCCGGCACTGCGCTCAGCCCGATGAACAGCCTCTTCCCCAACGTGAAGGACCATGTCGTTCTCGAGCTCGGCGGCATCCGGGTGGGGATCTTCGGTCTGACGTTGAACGACCAGCGCCGCCCCTGGGTCGACTACGGCTACGAGCTCGAGGCGCGCCGGGCCACCGTCGCGCGGGTGCTCGACGACCTCGAGCGAGAAGGCGCCGAGTTCGTCGTCGGTCTCACCCACCAGGAGATCGGCGAAGACGAACGGCTGGCGAAGGAGTTCGGCGACCGCATCGACTGGATCGTCGGCGGCCATGAACACGTCGCGCAGTTTCTCCGCGTCGGCGCGACGACGATCACGAAGGCCGACGCCGACGCCAAGACCGCCTATCGCATCGACGTCCGGCGGGCCGGCGGCGCGATTCGCGGCGCGAGCGCGCTGCTCGAGCTCGACACCGCGGTGGCGGTCGATCCCGACATGGTGCGCGAGGTCGCCACCTCCCTCGCGACCCTGGCACGCACCGTCGAGGAGAAGACCGGCCGCAAGCTCCTCGACGTCGTCGCGACGACCGAACACCTCCTCGAGGGAACCGAGCCGGCGATCCGCGGCCGCGAGACGGCGCTGGGCGACCTCCTCTGCGACGTTCTGCGCGAGCGCCTCGGTACCGACCTCGCGTTCGTCAACGGCGGCGCGATCCGCGTCAACGACGACGTACCCGCGGGCGGGAATCTCCGCGTCTACGAGCTCGAGGGGATCTTCTACTACGACGACAAGCCGGTCATCTTCGAGCTCACCGGGCGCGAGCTTCTGGCGCTGCTCGAGAAGTCGGTCTCCCAGGCCACCCTGGGACACGGTCGCTTCCTGCAGATCTCCGGCCTGCGCTTTCGCTATCACGTCGCCGCCGACGGCACGACGCGGGTCGACGCCGCCGACGTCGCGGTGCGCCCCAACGGCGAAGCCGGCTTCGCGCCGCTCGACCTCGAGCGCCGCTACCGCACGGCGACGCTCGACTACACCTGGCGCAACGGCTATCGCGACGGCTATCCGCTGTTCTCCGCCGGTGACGGCAAGTCGAGTCCGGCGCTCCTCGAAGAGCCGCAGATATCCTGGCGCCAGCTCACCGAAGAGGCGCTCGCCGCGCTTCCCGGGCTGCGCATCACCACCGACGTCGACGGCCGGATCGTGCGCATCGAAGAGCCCTAGCGCGCAGTTAAGGTGAAGCGCCGCGCCTCCCTTTCTGGATCTCAGCGTCGGTGCCGGCCGAAGCCTCGCTCTCGCGCGCCGTTCCTTTGCTGGTGACTACCTAGTGCCGAGAGTCCCGCGATAGAACCGGATCATTCCCAGGAGGGACGGTGTCGGAGTCGCGAAACTGACCGTCTCTGCCCTGAATCCTGACCTCGCCTCCGCCGAGATTGCCGACAATTTCCTTGGCTCGCACTTCCGCCTTGCGCTGCGTGTCGAAGACTGCGCTGGCTCTGTCGGCGTGGGGCTTCTTTACAGCCCACCCGTCACTGTGTGTTACTACAAACCGGTTGTTCGTCCCGTTCTTCTTAGCCATCGTTTCCTCCCTTTTCTACTGAACTGCGTTACTTTGCACCCAAGGCTGCTTGGGCATCAGTTAAGAGGGCATCGCAACACGCGGTGACCTCGATGCTGAGGTTGTCGAGCGAGGCCCCTTGCTCTAGTCGGATGGACGGCTTCTTCCCGTGCGTCGCGCAGGTCATGCCATCCAACTGTTGCTTGAGCTTCGCTTCGGTTTCCCGAATCAACGCCTTCTCCAACTCGACGCCATCTGGCTGAGAGCCACCTTCTTGCCGTTGACTTCAACACTGATCATGTTGTCCGCCTTTCTGGCCTAAAAGGTCTCAAGCTGCCCTTCGGACGTTGACGTTGATCCAATCCCAAGCTTCCTGGGACATCCAGCCGGCGCTTCGATTGACCACTTCGATGATCAGGACGGTGTCGCTCTTGTCGATGTGGGGTGAAATCCGATCCCAGAGCTGCTCGGGGGTCTCGAAGGTCGCGATCAGCCAGGACGACTTGAGGAAGTGCCACCAGTTCGGCGAGTTCTCCAATTCGCTGATCAGCCCTGCATAGTTCTGTCCGGGACGGTTGAGGTCATAGTTGACGGAATAGACGCGCATTTCTTCTCCTTGATTCCTTCAGTCGAGTCGGCCTCATTGCCGCTGCGACCTTTTCCGCCATTATAGCACAGATGTCAACAGGGCTGTCGTGCGCTGGCCGTCAGTAATACTGACTGTCAGGCATCTGGTGGTGAGGGGGTTGTTTATTGGGCTGACAGTGGGCAATACTGTTTCGGATGGATTTCTACGAGCGCCTCGGGGCTCTGCTAAGTGCCTCCCGGGATGAGCGAGGGATCACGCAAGCCAAGCTCAGCTCGGAGATTGGCCTCAGCCGGTCCTCTATTGCGAACATAGAAGCGGGCGCACAGGGAGTTTCTGTGGAGCTTCTGGTTCGCATCGCTAAGGCCTTGAACGTCGCGCCAGCGACGCTCATACCCCCACCGGAAGCCGTCGACACGGTCGCACAACTCCGCGAGTCGATTCGCGCTGCTTCGGTTGAGGTCTCCGAAGGTCTTATGGACCAGATCGAAAGGCACCTAAAGCCACGGGGAGAGTCGAGTGCTAAGAAGACCAGAACGAGAAGCAGCAGCGCTCCTAGTTCAGTTGGGGATTGAGGGTCCGGCCGTTGACGTTGAGGGTGTCGCGAAGTCGTTGCGAATCAAGGTCGTTCGTGACGTGCTCGAAGATGGCACCTCGGCAATGCTCATTCGACAAGGCGCCGATGCGCTAATCATGGTCGATTCCGCCCAGACGAAGGCGCGGCAGCGCTTTAGCATCGCTCACGAGATCGGGCATTTTCAGCTGCATCGAGAGCTCGTTTTCGTCGACAAGCAGCCGGCGCGAGTCAACTTCCGCAATGCTGATTCCTCACTTGCTCAGGATCCCCGAGAGATCGAGGCGAATGGCTTCGCTGCAGCACTTCTAATGCCGGCCGCCTGGGTCTACGCCGCAGTTGAGAAGCTACGCACTTCCAAGCGCCGACCAAGTGAAGAGCAGCTCGTAATTTCTCTCGCCACTACCTTCGCTGTCAGCGAACCTGCGATCCGATACCGCCTCCTTAACCTCGGCCTGATCTCCTCTTTTTGAGTTCTTCTCGAAAGGGGTCGCTCGACCCGACCTGGCCTAGGAACGCTTGCATTCCCTGAAGGCGCTACTTCGAGAGGCTTCCAGGGGTCGGAGGGTTGCCAACGAGTAAGGCGAGCTCCGCTAGAAAAGCGCCGCGATCGCGGTATCGAAGGGGCGGTGCAGCACGCCCTCCTCGGTCACGATCGCCGTGATGAGGTCCGCCGGGGTGACGTCGAAGGCGAGATTGAAACCCGACGTTCCGACGGGCGCAATACGCCGACCGGCGAGATCGGTGACCTCGAGGCCGGCGCGTTCCTCGATCGGGATCTCGGCACCGGAGGGGATCCGGGGATCGAAGGTCGAGAGCGGCGCCGCGACATAGAACGGCACCTTGTGGCGGTGCGCGAGGACGGCGACGGTGTAGGTGCCGATCTTGTTCGCCGCATCGCCGTTGGCGGCGATCCGGTCGGCGCCGACGATGACCCGCTCGACGAGGCCGCGGCTCATCAGCGCCCCGACCATCGAGTCGGTGACCAGGCGATGCGGAATCCCCAGCCGCAGCAGCTCCCATGCGGTGAGGCGAGCCCCCTGGAGCAGCGGCCGCGTCTCGTCCACCCAGACCGCGGCGAGACGTCCGGCGCGGTGCGCCGCGGCGATGACGCCGACCGCGGTGCCGATGCCGCCGGTCGCCAGAGCTCCGGCGTTGCAGTGCGTCAGCACCCGGTCGCCGGGGGCGAAGAGCGCGGCGCCGTGCTCCGCCATGCGCCGGTTGCGGTCGATGTCGTCGTCGTGCAGGGCCCGCGCCCAGTCGAGGAGCCGCGCCGCCAGCTCGACCGGCGGGCGCTCCCCTCCGGCTCGCAGGAGCTCGAAAGTCTCTTCGCCCTGCTCCAGCGCCCAGCGCAGGTTGACGGCCGTCGGTCGCGTCTCGCCCAGGATACGGACGGCATTCGCGACCCGGCGACTCGGCTCGGGCTCGGGATCGTCGGGGTCGAGGAGGGCCACCACGAGACCGTAGGCCGCCGCGATGCCGATCGCCGGTGCGCCGCGGACCACGAGCCGCCGGATGGCGTCGGCGACGCTAAAGACGCTGGAGCAACGGATCCACTCCTCGTCGTGCGGCAGGCGCGTCTGATCGAGCAGTTCGAGGGCGCCTCCGGAAAAGCGCACCGGTCGAAATTCGGCGGCTGGTTGCAGGTCATCCGTCATACGTCGATCTTAGCCCGGACAGTTCCCTCTCCCCGCCTGGCGCGGCGGTCGGCGGCTCTCTCCGTCCGTCGCAAGATGACCGCTCGCCGGCGGGGTGGCCAGGTCGGCTTGATAGGATTGTCGCCGCAGAGCTCACCTCGAGCCTTCGCAGGACCGTTCGTACCGGCCCCGGGCCGGGCGCGGCGCAAGAAAGGGGCCTCACCCGTGAAAGGCGATCCCAAGAAGCTCGGTTTTTCGACCCGAGCCATCCACGCCGGGCAGCATCCGGATCCGGCGACCGGCGCGGTCACCGTGCCGATCTACGCCACCTCGACGTACCTTCACGACGAGCTCGGCAAGCACAAGGGCTTCGAGTACGCCCGGGTCCAGAACCCCACCCGCTTCGCCCTCGAGGAGAACGTTGCGGCGCTCGAGGGCGGCCTCTCGGGCCACGCCTTCGCCTCGGGAATGTCGGCGATCGCCACCCTGATGACCCTGGTGAAGAGCGGCGAGCACGTCGTCTTCTCGCGCAACGTCTATGGCGGCACCTACCGCTTCATGACCCAGGTGCTGTCGCGCTACGGGGTGGAGTCGAGCTGGGTCGATTCGACCGACCTCACCGAGATCCGCCAGGCGATCCGCCCGACTACCCGGATGATCTACGTCGAGACCCCGACCAACCCGATGATGGAGGTGACCGACATCGCCGGCGCGGCGGCGATCGCCCGCGAGCACGGCCTCGTCTTCGCGGTCGACAACACCTTCATGTCGCCCTATTTCCAGCGTCCGCTCGAGTTGGGCGCCGACGTCGTCGTCCACTCGACGACCAAGTTCCTGAACGGCCACAGCGACTCGATCGGCGGCACCCTGGTCGCGAAGAGCCCCGAGCACGGCGAGTGGTTCAACTTCGTGATCAAGTCGGAGGGGGCGATCCTGTCGCCGTTCGATTCGTTCCTCGTCCTGCGCGGCATCAAGACGCTCGCGGTGCGCATGGAGCGCCACGAGCAGAACGGAAGAGCCCTCGCGGCTTACCTCGACAGCCATCCCAAGGTGCAGCACGTCTTCTATCCCGGTCTCGCGAGCCACCCCGGCCACGCCCTGCAGCAGCGCCAGGCGACCGGCTTCGGCGCGCTCATCACCTTCGAGCTCGGGAGCTACGCCGCGGCGAAGAAGTTCCTGGATGCGGTCGAAGTCATGTCGCTCGCCGAGAGCCTGGGAGGCGTCGAGACCCTGACTTCGCACCCGGCCTCCATGACCCACGCCTCGGTTCCGGAAGACAAACGCGCCGAGCTCGGCATCACCGACGGCCTGGTGCGCATCTCCGCCGGCATCGAAGACCTGGCCGACCTCCTGGCCGACACGGAACAGGCGCTGGCTGCGGTCTGAGGCCCTCGCTGCTGCCTAAATTACGCTCTGGAGCTGCGCTGCGGCCCGAGGCGCTTCCCTGGACTTGCGGTGCCTCGGCGTCTCGGCAAGTTCCTTGACGAAGTTGACGAAGTGCCTGTGCTTGAGTCTCCTTAGCTCGCCAAGAAAGACGAGCTGTGGCTTTCCGAGGTACTTCGGCTGATTAGCCGTCCACCTTAGGCTGCAATAGCCCGCTCTTAGTCGATGGCCAATCCAGCGGCAGTCGACAATTTGACGACCACCATCCTTATTAGCGAGCAGCAGAGAGCCAATGAGACTGGACCACCTGGCCTGAGGCACAAGTGCCGCACCATACAGGTGCCAAGACTGGCCGGAAAAAAAGAGCGCTCCGCTAGAACATTGGAAATCAGCGAGTATCTCGACAATAGTGGACCAGCCATCCTCAATTGTCGGAGTCTTGAAATCGACCATGGGAATGTGAAAGATCTCGACCCTCTCCCCGTGACGAATCAGGACCTGGGAGTGCATTGCGAGGTCGCGCCCCCTCGAAAGACTCGCTCGTAGCTTGCAGTACTCGTCAGCAAGGTGTTCTCGCCTTAGCACGAAGATCTCCCTCGAGTCCGCCAGAACTCCTGGCTGGTACTCATAGCTGCTGAAGTTAACTTCAGCGCGCTCAGGTATCAATTCCTCGAGCATCTTCGGGATCACGTCCTCGGGCGTGGCGGCAAGTTTCATGTAGTCACCTTACCGAGGGAAATCCTCGAACGACATGGTAGGTCTTGACCGCGTGGCTGTCAGTCATGCCAGAGACATAGTCCAGAAGCAACTGGAGTCTGAATATCGGCTCGAGGTCCGGTTCAGCATCGACGCAATCGAGAAATGCTAAGGCGTGCTTTCGCGAAAGTAGCTCGACCAATCTCGATTCGAGTGCAAACTCGGAGGGCTTCTTTCCGGATCTCTTCCTTTCCAGCAAGGCCCGAAAATCCATTGAGGCCAGGCTCAGCAACGGACTTAGTGCGTCGAGTAGCCCCGTTACAATCTGGAATCCGCTGAGTTCAACTCCTACAGCTTCTGCAGACACAAAGATGTTCTTCCGCGCAAATTGCTTGAGGCCGTCCAGCGCTGCGCTAGATTCCTTGTCCAGATCTAAGAGCGGGTGTTGAAGCTCTCCATCTAGAATGGCGTCGTGCTGTTCACAGAAGATCTCGGCGGCTCGATTGACGAGGTGTCGCGTCAAATTCGTCCGAAAAACTACGAATTCTGCGTACTTGCAATGGCGCTTCTTGCTATCAAGCTTCTTCCAGTGCTTTCGCCTAGTGGTTCGATCCAGCGCCTTCTTGAAGGCTTCTTCGCTGACGATCCTCTTCTCGAGTGCGTCCTCGATGTCCGAGAGGCAGTAGGCGATGTCGTCCGCGGCCTCCATTAGGAAGACGAGTGGATGCCGTTGGCCTGGAAGTCCTGCATTGGCATCCCACTTGAGACCAAGTCTTTTCCAAATCTGCTCTAGAGTCTTCGACTCTGATTCGAAGTACCCGACTTTTCCCCGAAATCCAAGTCTATTCTTCGTTGTCGCTGGCGTTGGCGTTAGGTACTTCACCATGGAAGCCAGAAGCGACGCCGTTAGGTTCAGGCCGGAGGAATCGCTCAGCCACTGGAGGCGGGATACGATTCGAAAGCCCTGGGCATTCCCATCAAAATACTTGAAGCCCGGAAGAAATCGTGCCACATGCTCCTGAGCTACACCTTGTTTCTTCCAAGAGCTACAGAGACTCTGCTCATTGTCGGCAATCCACTTCTGAATCGCATATTCGCCGAGGTGTCCAAATGGTGGGTTCCCGATGTCATGCAGCAAACAGGCGTTCGAGACCGTCTTTGTGAAAGGAAGGCGGAGATTCTCTTCGGCTGTTCCGCTAGAGACCAAGTTGTCAAAGACCTTACCCGCGATCAACTCGCCAAACATCGCGACCTCTAGCGTGTGCGTGAGCCTCGTCCGGACTGCGGCGTTCGTTTCTAGTGAGAAGACCTGCGCTTTGGTTTGAAGGCGGCGAAACGCGGTACATGTGACTACGCGCGCGTGGTCACTTAGTGTTTCTTCGATGAGATTTCTGCCTGCCTGAGTAGACTGACGGATTCGATCGGGCGAGAGAAAGTACCTCGAGCGCTCGCTCTTCTCCGCCATGACCTGACTGCGCTCTGGTCTCTTAGTGGGGCTCTTCCTGGCGCGCCTCGTGGCCACTTGAAGCGCGATTATACGCCTTTGCGGCCTCCGTCTTCGGAGGGATACGTGGCTCTTGGATCTAGTCCACTCCAGCCTCGGCGCCGAAGGGGCCTCTCCTCTTCGGAGGCTGGCTCCCAGCAGGCGTTGATGACGCTGGTGTGAGCGCCCCTGCCCAGGCGACAGTGGCTCTTCATTGTAGGCCGAGGGCGAGGAACTCGCAGGATTGAAGGCGCGAATCGCCCGATGCAGTCAACGATGCTCCGCCACTCCAGTCGAGCCCGCCAAGGACTGATGGCGAGGGTTCCAGCTTCCGCTCGCTTCAGTAGTTCGATTCGTCGAGGAGCTCGCGCTCCTCTTCGTCGGAGAACGGGGCGTTCTTGTCGAGCGAGGCGCCGATCCAGGCGAGGAACTTCTCTTCGCTCTTGCAGACCTTGAAGGCGAGGATCTCGGGGAGCTCGTAGCTGTGGAGCTCCTGGATCGCAGCCTGGACGGCGGCGTACTCGCTCTCCAGGGTCTTCACGATGAGCAGGAACTCGGCGTCGCGGCAGATCTTGCCCTGCCAGCGGTAGACCGAGCGCACCCCGGTGACGATATTGACGCACGACGCATGGCGGCGCGCCACCAGCTCGGAAGCGATCAGGTTGGCCTGTTCTTCGGTGCCTACGGTTGTGACGACGACGAAAGCTCCCACGGCCGCGAAAGCTACGCCCCTTCCTCCGGCAAGTCATGCCGCGATGCGGCAAGGCGGTGTCCGCGAGGCGTCGCCTCAGCGCCAGCGTTCGCTTTCGAGGTCGTAGGCGAGGCAGCCGATCTTGCCGGTCCGGCCGAAGACGCGCGCCGCCGAGAGGTGGCGCCGTCCGTCGGTGACGTAGACCGTGCCCGGCGTCGCCGTTCCGATCGGGCTGAACGAGGCGATGTCGGAGCGATTGAAGCGCACCGGGTCGTCGAGCCGATCGAGCCGGCGGCGAGGATCGCCGGGGTCGCGCGGCGCTCGGCCCGGCGGAAAACCGAAGTGGATCTGGCGGCCGAGATGGGCGAGCCGGACGCGCGGCATCACCGGCGGGTCGTCGCCCGAGAGAATGTCGGCGGAGAGCACTCCGTCGCCATCGCCGTCGCGGTAGAGCCCCCAGGTCACCGTGCCGTCGGCGTCGACCCGGAACTTCAATCCGACGTTGGCGTCGTGGCGGATCGCATAGGCGCGCGCAACGTGAAACGCGGAGGCGACTTCGGCTGCGGCGAGCTCCACCCGGAGCCCGGCGGCCAGCTGGAGAAGTGGGGGAATGCCCAGGGTGAGCACCAGGGAAGAGATCGCCATGGCAATCAGGAGCTCGATCAACTGATAACCCCTCTCGGCTGTCCGCATCAAAGTCGCCTCCGCCCGGGCTCGAAATCAGCCGTTGGCCGCGGGCTTCCCGGCCGGCGCGTCGGACTTTTCGGACTTGGCGGCGGCCTTCGGCGCGCGCGGCAGCTTCACCTTCTCGACGAGCGTGGTCGGCCCGCTGAGCGCCACGTACGGCTTCAGCTGCTCGTAGGTCGATTCACCGATGCCGCGCACCAGCATCAGGTCGTCGAGCGACTTCCAGGGGCCGTTCTTCTCGCGCTGCTCGACGAGACGCGCCGCGACCGCGGGGCCGATGCGCGGCAGGAGCTGGAACTCGGCGGCGGTCGCCGTGTTGACGTTGACGGTCTTGGCTTCGCCGGCGAGCGCCGGAGCGGCGGCCAGGAGGCAGAGGACGAGTGCGGCGGCGGCGAGGGTGCGCTGGTGGATTCGCATGTTCGCTTTCCTTTCTTGCGGCGTTGGTCAGGCGTTCAGTGATGGCGGCGCCGGAGCTCTTCCGGCGTCGTCGCTGCGGACTGCCGACTGCACGGCTGCGGTACTGCGGTGTTGCGGTCCGGCCGACTGCATTCCTGGATGGCGGAGCGGCTCGTGGGGTCTCTGTCTTCCTGGCGCCTCCTCTCCGGTTGAACTGCGCTGCGCCAGACGACAGGTACACGCTCCCTGCCAGAGCGGTGAACATCGCGCAAATCCAGCATTTGCAATCACTTGGGATGAAAACTCCGGCGCCACCGCGGGCCACTGCCGGCAAGGGGACGGGCGCCTGTCGGGCGCGGCGCGGGGGCGAGAGGGGCGAGCACCCCGAAACAGCGCACTCCCATCCGGCCGTCAAAGGATCTGGACGGAAGCGCAATCCCTTGCGGCGATCGGATAGTCTTCAGGGCTGATGTCGACTGCGCCCCGCTCCACCGCCCGCGAGTACCTGGAAGCCCTGCTCATCGCGGCGGTCTTCCTGTTGTTCACGAACACCTTCGTGATCAAGACCTTCTTCATCCCGAGCGGATCGATGGAGGACACGCTTCTCGTGGGCGACCATCTGTTCGTGAACCGCTTCATTTTCGGACCGACAATGGGGAAGGTCGAGCAGGCGATCCTGCCGCTGCGCGTACCCCGGCGCGGCGACATCGTCGTTTTCCGCTCCCCTGAGCGCCCGAATATCGATCTCGTGAAGCGGCTGATCGGCCTGCCGGGCGACACCATCCAGGTCGTCGACAAGCAGCTCTTCGTCAACGGCAAGAAGGTCGTGGACGACGCCTACGTCGAGCACAAGGATCCCAGGATCTTCCAGAACCGGCCGTACATGTCCGAGCAGCAGCGCCTGCGCGACAACTTCGGACCGGTGACCGTTCCGGCCGCGAGTTACTTCTGCATGGGTGACAACCGCGACCTGTCCTACGACTCCCGGTTCTGGGGCGTGGTGCCCGAGCACTACATCAAGGGCCGCGCCTTCCTCATCTACTGGTCGTTCGGGGGCGGAACTTCGGACGGCACCTGGCGTGGCGCCGGCGCGAAGCTGCGCGAGCTCGCCAACACCGCCCTCGGGTTCCTGACCAAGACCCGATGGACGCGCTCGTTCCACCTGCCGAGCTGAACCGCGCCGGCGGCCTCCCGCCGCCGAGCACCGACGCCCCGGCGGTCGCCGGTGTCGCCCGGGTCGCCCGCATCGTTCTCGTCGCTCTGCTGCTCGCGCTCTTCGTGCGCGCCTTCCTGGTCGAAGTGGTCTCGATTCCGAGCCCGTCGATGCTCCCCACCCTCGAGCCCGGCGACCAGATCCTGGTGAACCGCTTCCTCTTCTCGGGCCCGCCGTCGGGTCTGCTGCCGCGGCGGCCTGTCCGCAGCGGCGACGTGGTGCTCTTCCGGCCGCCGTTCGACCCCCACCAGCATTTCGTGAAGCGTTGCGTCGGTGTCGCCGGCGACTGGCAAGGCGGCGGCGTCCTCGCGCCCGGCATGCTCTGGCTGGAGGGCGATGCCCGCGAACGCTCGCTCGACTCCCGGCGCTTCGGGCCGGTGCCCGACAGTGCCGTCGAGGGGCGGGTGCTGGCCGTCCTCTGGTCGCGGTCCGGTACGGCAGCCGGACGGAGCCGGATTCTCCGGCAGGTACGTTAGACTGATGGCCGGCTCAGCGGTCCGCAGGAGGAGGATTTTCGATGACGCGACGTCAGAACCAGGCGGGTGACAGCAAGGTCGGTTGCATCCTTTGGGGCCTCCTGCTCGCCGCCGGCATCATGGTCGGCTGGAAGGCCATTCCGGTCAAGATCGCGACCTCCGAGCTCTACGACTTCATGGTCGAGCAGGCGAAGTGGGCCGGCAACACACCCGCCGAGACGATCGAGAAGCGCATCGTCAGCAAGGCGAACGAGCTCGACCTGCCGGTCGATGCCAAGTTCGTCAAGGTGGAGAAGCCCGGCGACAAGGTCCGCATGAGCGCCGAATTCACCGTGCCGCTCGAGTTCCCGGGCTACACCTACGAATGGGAGTTCGATCTGCAGGTGGATCGCCCGATCTTCATCTGGTAGCGAGCGGCCTCCCGGTCCGGCGTCTCGACATGGCCTATACCCGACCCCTCGACGCCGTCGAAGTGCGCATTCTGGGGGCGCTCATGGAGAAGGAGCGCACGACTCCCGATCTCTACCCGCTCACGGTGAGCGCACTTCTCCAGGCCTGCAACCAGAAGACCAGCCGCGACCCGGTCACCGACTACTCCGAGACCGACGTCGTCACCGCGCTCGACCGGCTGCGCGCCGACGCGCTCGTCTTTCGCGTCCACAGCAGCCGGAGCGAGCGCTACGAGCACTGTCTCGATCGCCGTTGGCATCTCGACACCGGCGGCGCCGCTGCGGTCGTGGCGATGCTCCTGCTGCGCGGCGCACAGACCGTAGCGGAGCTCCGGGCGCGCACCGCGCGGCTGCATCCGTTCGCCACCGCGGGTGAGGTCGAGGCAGCGCTCGCGCGCCTCGCCGACGGCCCCGACGCGCTCACCCGCGAGCTGCCGCGACAGCCCGGGCAGCGCGAAACCCGCTGGATCCATTTAGCCGGCACCGAAGAGGTGCAGCGCAACCAGCTGGCGGGCGTGCACGCGCAGCCGCCGCACTTCGCGCCGGAGAGCCAACCCGATTCGCGGACGGCCGCGACGGCCGTCGTCGCTTCGGAAAGGCCAGCGCTGGAGGAGCGACTCGCGCGGCTCGAAACGGCAGTGGCCGAGCTCAGCGCGGCGATGACCGAGCTGCGGACGCGGCTCGGCGAGTAGTCTTCCCTTCGAGCAGGATCGGCAAGCCCGCATTTCTCACCAGCTTTCGTCGCGAGGCGTCGCATATGCCCGCGGCTGCAAGGCGTCGCGACCGAGGTGCGCGCAGGCGGGCCGGTCGGCCCGTCGAGCACGCGGGGCACCCGTCCGGTGGACGGGTCGTGAGCGCAACGCAGCAGACGCGGGCAGGTGCGGCGCCGCAGTAGGAAGTTGGTGAGAAATGCGGGCTAGTAGCGCGCGGAGCGCGAGCTGCCGGCGAGCTCGCTCGTCAGTGCGACGAGCGCGGCCTCGGGATCCGCCGCCTGGGTGAGCGGCCGGCCGATGACGATCAGGTCGGCGCCGGTGGCGATCGCCGTCGCCGCGGTCGCGGTTCGGCGCTGATCGTCGCTGGTGCTGGAGCCAGGGGAGCCATGCCCGGCCGGCCGGATTCCCGGAGCCACCAGCTTGAACGGTCGCGTTTCGGCCGCCCGCAGCGCCGCGAGCTCGAGCGGCGAGCAGACGACGCCCGCAGCGCCGGCGGCGCGCGCGAGGTGCGCCCAGAGCAGGACACGGTGCGAGCTGCCGCCCGGCATGTCGAGGAGCTCGAGGGTCGCCTCGTCGAGGTGGGTGAGGACGGTCACCGCCAGCATCGCCACCCGGCCATCGGCGGCTTCGACGGCCGCCGCGATCATCGCCGGGCCACCGGCGGCGTGGAGGGTCAGATAGTCGACGTCGAGCTCGCGCGCCGAGCGCACCGCGCCGGCCACGGTGTTGGGGATGTCGTGGAGCTTCAAGTCGAGGAAGATGGCCCGCGCGTGCCGGCGGGCGATCTCGACCGCCGGCGGCCCCCAGCGCACGTAAGCTTCGAGACCGACCTTGAGGACACCCACCCGCGGGCCGAAAAAAGCGCACCAGCGCTCGAAGGTGGCGCGATCGTTGGTATCGAGCGCGACGGCGACCTGATCCAGCCCGCGCGCTTGAAGATCTCCAGCTGTCGTGCTCATGTCTCCCTCCATGGGCGCACCCCGCCGACCAGTTCGCTGACGCGATCCACCTTCATCTCGACGAGCCGCGCCGCGAGGCCGTCCACCAGCTGCTCGGCGGCGCGGGGGTTGCGGAAGAGAGCCGTGCCCACCTGCACGGCCGACGCCCCGGCGAGCAGGAACTCGATCACGTCGTCGACCGTCTCGACGCCGCCGATACCGATGACCGGCAGCCCGACCTTCTTCGCCACGTCGTAGACGATGCGCACCGCGATCGGCTTGATTGCCGGGCCCGAGAGTCCGCCGCGCGTGGTGTGCAGGCGCGGCCGCCGGGTCCAGGGGTCGATCGCCATGCCGAGCACCGTGTTGATTGCCGAGAGGATATCGGCACCACCGGCCTTCGCCGCCTCCCCGATCGCCACCGGCGAGGTCACGTTCGGCGACAGCTTCACGGCGATCGGTTTGCCGGTCACGTTGCGGACGCTGCGCACCAGGCGCTCGAGGAGCACCGGGTCGTGGCCGAACTCGATGCCGCCCTTGGTGACGTTCGGGCACGAGACGTTCAGCTCCACCGCCGCGACGCCGGCAAAGGCATCGACGCGCTCGGCCAGCCGGGCATAGTCGTCGAACTCGTAGCCGAAGAGGTTGACCACGACCTGCGCCGGGAAACGACCGAGGCCGGGCAGCACTTCGGCCAGGAACTTCTCGATGCCGATGTTCTGCAGACCGATCGAGTTCAGCATGCCGCCGCGCGGTTCGCCGATGCGCGGCGGCGGGTTGCCCTTGAGGGGTTCGAGCGAGAGTCCCTTGGTGACGATGCCACCCAGGCGGTCGAGCGCCGCGAGGTGCCCGAACTCGAGCCCGTAGCCGAAGGTGCCGCTCGCGGTGAGAATCGGATTCGGCAGCGCGAGCCCGGCCAACCGGACAGAGAGGTCCGGCGCGCGCTGCGCCGGGCCGGCGGCGGAGGTCTCCTGCCCGCTCACCACTTCACCGCGTCGAAGGGGAAGACCGGTCCGTCCTTGCAGCACAGCGCGTAACTCCCGCTGGTGAGCTCGACGGCGCAGCCGAGGCAGGCGCCGAAGCCGCAACCCATCGGCGTCTCGAGCGCCGCCTCGCCGGGCACGCCATGTTCGGCGCCCATCTCGGCGAGCCGCTTCATCAGCCCCATCGGGCCACAGGTGAAGATCTTGCGGTACCTTCCGGCTTCGAGATCGGGAGCGAGCGCCGCGGTGACCAGGCCGCGCTCGCCGGCGCTGCCGTCTTCCGTCGTGGCGATCAGGCGCCCGCCGCTGGCGCGAGCCAGCTCCTCGAAGGCGCTGCGGCGCGCGAGATCGACGCTCGAGCGTCCGCCGTAGTAGAAGTCGAAGACCGCACCCTCGGCGAGGAGACGCCGACCGAGCAGCAGGAGCGGTGCCGAGCCCACGCCGCCGGCAACGAGCGCCACCGGCCGCCGGTCCACGTTGTTGCTGCCGGGGAGAGTTTCCGCGGTGTCCGAGGAACTGGCGCCCGCTGTGGGGCCGAACGCCTTGCCGAGCGGACCCAGCACGGCAACGCGATCTCCCGGACGCCGGGCGGCGAGAGCGCGGGTTCCCGGGCCGACGATCTTCACCAGCAGTTCGATCCGCGCCCCGCAATCTGTTTTACTTACGTCGTGAACCGAGAGGGCGCGGCGCAGGTAGGGCTCCAGACCTTCGGCGGTCTCTACCATGACGAACTGCCCGGCGGCGATCTCGCGCCACTCTTCCGGCCCATCCAGTACGATCGAATAGTAGGGCAGCGGGTGGGGGACGATCTCGACGACCTGGGCGTGGGTATCGATGGGCTGCATTCGAGGCCTCGACTCTAGCAAACGAACCCGCGTCCGATCGCCCACCACCGAGAACAGAATCCGTGCAACGCGACCCTCTCCTCCCGCCAGAAGCACCGCGCCCTGTCGGCGCGGCCGCGCTCTGGCCGCTGCCGCCCCGGATCGAGGCGGTTTCTGCCGCGCTGCTGCCGGCCCTCCTCGCCGGTTTTCATCTCGCCGGGTTGCTCTACTTCCTGAACCCGCATCTCGCACCGTCGGTCCCGGGATATGTGCAGGGCGCTCTGCGCCTCGGCGCGCTGCTCGCGCCGCTCTCGCTCGCCGCCCATTGGTTGGGGACCCAGCTGCGCAACGTGCGCGTCCGGCGCCTGCTGCCCTGGAGCCTGACCGTGGTGCTGGGCGCCGCGGCGCTCGCCGACTGGGTGCACGCTTCGCACTACTCCTTCTACCTTCCGCCCGGAATCAACGCCAATCTGATCCGCGTCGCACTCTGGCTCTCTCTGGCTTCGATCCTGGCCTTCTACACCGCCCTGCTGCACACCGTGCATCATCGGCGCTACGGAACCCGCAGCGTCGTGCTGCTCGTCACGGTCGTCGCCCTCGGCCTCTATGTCGTCGTCGACCGCCGCGCGAGCTACGAGCCCGTGGCGGCGCAGCCGGCTGCCTTCGCCCGGCCGCTCGCCGCGCCGGCGGCGCCGCATCTGCTGGTCGTCGGCATCGAAGGCGCGACCCTCGACGTGCTGCTCCCCCTGGCGCGCCAGGGACGCCTCCCCTTTTTCGCCACCCTCTTCGACGAGGGCAGCTACGCCCGCCTCGAGAGTTTCGCGCCGGTGCGGCCGCTCGGTCTCGGCGCCAGTCTCGCCTCCGGCAAGCTCCCCTTTCGCCACGCTCTGGCGGGCCCGACGCTGCTCGAAGCGTCCTGGCTGGGAGAAGACGGCGAGCTGCGGCTGCTGCCGCTCGGCTTCTCCGCACTGGGACTCGATCGGCTGCTGGGGGAGCACCGTCCCGTCGCGAGCGCCGACCGGAGAGTGCGGACGATCTGGGAGATTCTCGATCGGCTCGGCCGGCAGACCGCCGTCATCGGCGTCCCCGAGGCGCTGCTCGCCCCTGCCGGCGGCGCGGCCCAGGCTTCGGACGCCCTCTTTCGCGGCGCCGCTGCGGCTACGGCGGCGCGCCCCGAGGACTTCGCGGGGCGGCTCGAGCTGCTGCGCGGCGCGTCGGCGGGGCACCTCGAGCCGCCGGCGCGCGCTGCGCGCGCTCCGCTTCATCCTGCCTCCCCTGCGGTCGCGACGACCCCGCCCGACCCCGGTCGCTCTCCGGCAGAGACGCTCGCCGCGGCGCGCGCCCAGGACGCCTGGCGCGCCGCCGTGGCCGCCTCGCTGCTCGCCGACTCGAGCCCACCGGCGGCCCTCTTCCTCGACCTTCCGGGTCTGGTCGAAGTCGAGCTCCTGACGCTGGGCGGCTTCCATTCGGCCGAAATGGGCGGCTCGCGGGCGGGAGCCGACCGCCGGGCCGCAGCCGCACTCACCGACTACATGGCCTTTCTCGACGCCAAGCTCGCCGAGCTCTGGGCGCGACTTCCCGAGCCGCGCCTGCTCGCCGTGGTCTCGGCCTACGGCGTGGCCCCGCCTTCGGGAGTAGGGCGGGTGTTGGGGGAGGTCTGGCGTGCCCGCCGCATCAGCGGGACACTCGTCGGCGGACCCGACGGCACGCTGCTGCTGCGGGGCGAAGGGATTCGCCGCGGTGAGGGGCTCGCGACGGCGCGCATCGTGGATCTCGTACCGACCCTGCTCTACGCCGCACGGCTGCCGATCGCTCGCGACTTCGACGGCCGCGTGCTGACCGAAGCGTTCGAGCCGGCACTGCTGCAGAGCGTGCCGCTCACCTTCCTGCAGAGTTACGAGGACCTGCCGTCGCCGAACGAGCGCTAGCGCTCGCCCGCGGTGCGCTACGGCTCGGCCGCCGCGGAAATCAGGGCTTCGCGGGGATCCTGCCGACCACCTTGGCGGAGCCGGGCGGCAACGACGCGGCCGGAGCTTCGCCGGGCGTGTTCTCCGCCGCTTCGACCTTCATCGAGCTTCGCCCCTCGAGAATGCCGCCCTCTTCGATGATCAGCGCCTTGGCGTGGACCGTGCCTTC
Source organism: Thermoanaerobaculia bacterium (assembly GCA_018057705.1). Classification (NCBI taxonomy): domain Bacteria; kingdom Pseudomonadati; phylum Acidobacteriota; class Thermoanaerobaculia; species Thermoanaerobaculia bacterium. The sequence goes on from JAGPDF010000011.1 coordinate 66,547, forward strand.
GACCCGCCCGTGCGGGTGAATCGAGAGACGTCGCGACGCGAAGACCTCGCCTTTCACCAGCCCCGAGACGAACAGCCGGCCGACACGAATCTCGCCATCGATCTCGCCGCGCTCGCCGACCACCAGATCGCCGTCCGAGACCACCTTGCCGACCACCTTGCCGTCGACGCGGAACGACTGCTCGAACTTGAGCTCGCCTTCGAAATGGCTGCCGACATCGAGGAAGCCGGAGAGATCCCCAGGGGAGGACTTGCCGCGAAAGTTCATTTCCCATCTCCTGTCGGTCCGGTCGGTCCGGTCGTTTGTGTGATCCGCTCGTAGATGCGGATCAACTCCTCTTCTGAATGAAAGTGAATTCGAATCGTACCGCCTTTGCCGCGCCGGTCGATCTCGACCCGGGTCTGCAGCTTCTGGGTGAGGCGCTCGGCGGCCGCCGCAGCGTGCGGCTCGGGGCTCTTTTTCGCAGCCTTGGCGCCTTTCGCTCCCGGACGCTTGCCGCTCGCGAGCTCCTCCATGCTGCGCGCCGACAGGCCCTCGTGCAGGGCGCGCTCGGCCAGCTCCTGCTGGCGTTCGGGATCGGTGATGCCCAGGAGTGGCCGAACCTGCCCGGCGGTGAGCCGCCCGGAGCGCAGAAAGTCCTGGATCGCCGCCGGAAGCTTCAGCAGGCGCAGGGTATTGGTGACGGCCGGTCGCCCCTTGCCGACCCGGGTCGCGATCTCCTCCTGCGACAGATTGAAGTTCTCCTGGAGCGTCCGGTAGGCCTCGGCCTCTTCCATCGGGTTCAAGTCAGAACGCTGCAGGTTCTCGACCAGGGCGAGCTCGAGCATCTCGCGGTCATCGCGCACCTGGCGGATCACCACAGGCACGATCGTGAGCCCGGCGCGCTGCGCCGCGCGCCACCGCCGCTCGCCGGCGACGATCGTATAAGTCCCTTTTCCTGTTGGACTTACAATTAGCGGTTGGATGAGTCCCTGGGTCCGGATCGAAGCCGCCAGCTCTTCGAGCCGGGAATCGTCGAACTCGGTCCGCGGTTGCAGACGATTGGGGTGGATCTGGCTGATGGGGAGGGTGCGCGCATCCTCCTCTGTCGCAATCAAGGCGGAAAGACCGCGTCCGAGCCCGCGCTTCTTGTCGTTCATCTGGATCGCCTCAAGAGCTCCCTCGCCACGGCCAGATAGGCTTCCGCCCCCCGGCTCTTGATGTCGTACTGCAGGATGGAAAGACCGTGACTCGGCGCTTCGGCGAGCCGCACGTTCCTCGGCACGACCGCCTCGAAGACCTTCCCCGGGAAGTGCTCCCGGACCTCGCGCTCGACGTCGCGCGTGAGCTTCATTCGATCGTCATACATGGTGAGCAGGATGCCGGCAACTTCGAGCCTGGGATTGAGAGCGCTGGTCACCCGCCGGATCGTGGACAGCAGCTCGCTCATCCCTTCGAGTGCGAAGTACTCGCACTGCAGCGGCACGAGGACGCCCGTCGCTGCCACCAGCGCCTGGATGGTCAGGTGGCCGAGCGATGGCGGACAGTCGAACAGGATGAAGTCGTAGCGCTCGCTGACCGTCGCGAGCCGCTGGCGCAGGACCGTCTCCCAGCCTTCGAACCCGACGAACTCGACTTCGGCGCCGACCAGGTCGCGGTCGGCGGGCAGAAGGTCGAGGAACGGAAATCCGGTCGTCAGGATGGCCGACTCGATCGGACTCTCCCCCACCAGGACATGGTAGAGGTGCGGTGAGCGTGCGGTCTGGCCGAGTCCGCGGGTGGCATTGCCCTGCGGGTCCGCGTCGACCAGTAGGACGCGCTTCTCGAGCGCCGCCAGGCCGGCGGCGAGGCTGATCGCGGTGGTGGTTTTTCCGACCCCGCCCTTCTGATTGGCGATGGCGAAGATCTCGGTCATGGCGTGTCTGGCGAACCGGTCGGCAAGCAATACTCCCGCAGGTATCGGTGACTCCCGGAGAGCGCCAAGGTCCGCCCGGCGACGAACGGCGCGGGCGGGGGCTCGGCGACCTCACCGCTCCAGAGCAGGACCTGGGCTCCCGGTGCGAGATGCGGCACAAGGGCGGACCAGGTCTTCGCTTCGAGACGCAGCGCCCGAACGGTGACGACATCGATCTGCCCAAGGAGGTCGATTCGGTCGCTCCGGTCGGGGTTGTCCGCGAGAGAACGCACGGAAACTCTAGCATTCAGGCACCGGCACGACAATCGCGCGCGGCGCGCGGCGTTGGTGAGAAAAGCCCACTTGCGCTCCCGTGCTTCGACCAGGGTGACGTCGAGATCGGGCCTCGCGGCGGCGAGGATCCAACCCGGGAAGCCGGCGCCGGAGCCGAGGTCGAGCAGGCGACCGCCGGCCCTGGCGGCGCCCGGCGCCGGGAGCCAGGGCAGCGCCATCAGCGACTCGGCGTAATGGCGCTCGAGAAGCTCGCCGGCAGCGCCCGGACCGATGAGGGCGATCGTTCCGGCCCAGCGGCGGAGCTCTTCGTAGTGCACATGGAGGCGCTGCAGGGTCTCCGGAGAGAGCGGAGCCTGCGTGACGGTGCCGCCCGGCCAGTGGACTGCAAGTCCGCGAACGAAGGCGGTCGCGGTCAGAGCTGGCAATTCAGGCATTTCAGGCATGGCGTGGGTCTCGGGCTCTACGGGATGTTTCACGTGAAACATCTGCGGGCCAGACCGCGGACGGCGCGGCCCGCGGCGCTCTCAGTCTGCCCGCGAAGGGGCCGCAGGAGAGATCCGGACTCGCTTCTCGGCGCCATAGCCTTCGCTCGCGGTGGCCACGCGCGGGTCGTCCACCAGAGCCAGGTGCACGATGCGCCGGTCGGCCGACGACAGCGGCTCGAGCAGCGCCGCTTCGCCACTCGCAATGACCTGTTCGGCAGTGCGCTCGGCCAGGGCCCGGAGCTCGAGCTCGCGCGCGCTGCGCAGGCCAGCGCCTTCCACCCGGCAGCGCACCATGCGCCCGGTAAGGCCCCGGATGGCGCGCGGCGCCAACTGCTCCAGATCGTCCAGGAACTCCTCCCCCAGGTCGCCGAGGAGCTCTTCGTCCTTGCCGCTGAGCGCGATGACCAGGCGATCCGGTCGCCGTTCGACCTTCGCGGCGAGCTCGAGGCCGGCCAGCGCCAGGAGACGGCTCATTGCGGCGGCCGCCGCCAACTCCGACTCTTCGTCTGGCGGCAGAAACGGCTCCACGGAACCCGCGGCGGGACGCGACGGGTTCTGCGCCCCGGGTGCCATCGGCGGCATCGCGGGATGTGCGGCGGAGGGGACCGGCGGCTGCGGCGGCCGGGGCGGGCGCGGGCTTTCCGGGCGCGGGGCCGGGCCTGGGGGTGCCGAGGCGGCGGGCGCGGCGAGGGCTCCCGGCGCGACCGCAGGTGCCGTTGCCGGGCGCCCCTCGCCGCGCGGGCGCAGTGGCGCTGCGGGATCGACCTCCACGATGAACCGCCGGACCCGGGTCACGAAGCCGTGACGCTTGTCACGCAGCCGATAGGCCAACTCGTCCGGCGACAGGCCGTGGTAGCGGGCCGCCGCCATAAGGGCCTGCGGCAGGGTGTTGCCGGCAAAGAAGCGTCGCGTCTTCATGAGCCCGTCCCCTTGCGGCCGCCACCTTTGGCGGTCACGACCTCGACCTTCGGCTCGTGATCCTTGATCGAGTTGTAGATCTTCTGCTGGGCGATGGTCAGGATGTTGTTGGTCAGCCAATAGAGCACCAGACCGCTCGCGAAGCCGAGCGAGAAGATCGTGAAGACCACCGGCAGGAACTGCATGAGCCGCTTCTGTACCGGATCGGGCGGCGCCGGGGTCATGCGCTGCTGAATGATCTGCGACAGCCCCATGACGATCGGCAGGACGTAGTAGGGGTCCGATGCGGTCAGATCGTGGATCCAACCGATCCAGGGCGACCGCCAGAGCTCGACGGCCGAAGAGAGCAGGCTGTAGAAGGCGAAAAACACCGGTAGCTGAATGAGCATCGGAAAGCAGCCGCCCGCCGGGTTGACCCCTTCGGAACGGTAGAGACCCATGATCTCTTCGTTCATCTGGCGCTGGGCGTCGGAGTTGAAGCGCCCGTTCTTGTCGCGGAGCTTCCCTTTCCAGCGCTCCCGCACCGCCTGCATCTTCGGGTTGAGCAGCTGCATCTTGCGCATCGACTTGAACGCCGAGATCGAGAGCGGCAGGAGCACGATCTTCAGCACGATCGTCAGCAGCACGATCGCCCAGCCGTAGTTCGAAACCACGTTGGCGTAGATCCACTGCAGGCTGTAGAGCAGCGGGCGGGCAAGAAAGCCGAACATGCCCAGCTGCACCGTCTTGTCGAGGCCGTACGGCATCGCCGTGAGCCGGTCGAGCTGCTTCGAGCCCCAATAGGAGGTGGCCGCGAGGCGGCCCTGCCGGGCCTCGATCTCGAGCGTGAAGTCACGCGCCAGATCCTTGTCGGTGGCCGCGATCTCCGCCGGAGGGGCCGGTACGGGTCGGGCGTCGAAGGTGCGCTCCTCGCCGGCCGGAACCAGCAGCACCGGGCGGAAGCGCGCCTTCGCCACCGGCTCGAGCGGCACCACGGCGGTGAGGAAGTAGGTGTCCTCGAGGCCGACCCAGTTGAGGGTTTCGCCGGGGAGCTCGAGGAGCTCGTTGGCCTTCGCCGGGTCGTGCGTCTCGACCTCTCCGGCAGCGCTCCAGACCGCCCGGCGAAGCTCGAACCGGCTGGCGAGCTCTTCCGCCGTCCGCGCCCGCAGGCCCGGACCGAGCAGGAGGTTGAAGCCCGGCAGGGCCGGCGCGGCGACGACGATCTCCATGCGACCGTCGGGGCCGAGGAGGAAACTCTTCTCCACCTCACCCTGGCCGTCGCGATACTGGAAGCGCAGCCGCTCGCCCTCCTTCGTCGTTTCGCGCGTCGCAACGAAGAGCGCGCCGTTCGCGGCGAGCGACTCGCCGCCCGGACCGAGCAGCGCAAACGGCAGCGGGCCCTCCTTGCGCGGCGCGACCAGTTCGAGCTCACCGCCCGGCGAGCCGGCCGCACCGTTCATGCCCTTGACCCGAAGCGAAACCAGCGTGGCGCCACGGTTGCTGAACTCGGCGCGCAGCGCGTCGTTCTCGAGCACCTCGCGGCGTTCTTCGGTGGCCGCGACCGGAGGCAGGACCGGAGCCGCCGGGGTGACCCCGGCGTTCGCGGCGCTTGCGGCGGCGGGATCGCTCGCCGGGGCGCCGGTCGCAGCCGCGGCGGTGCCAGGAAGCGTCGCGCCGCCCGAGGGTGCGGTGGCGGACGCCCCCGCAGCCGGAGCACTGACTGCGGGTCGCGGCGGCGGGGTCGCCTCCGGCGGCGGGAAGAGCATCTGCCAGACGAACAGGACCGCCATCGACAGGACGGCGGCAATCAGAAGGCGCTTGTTGTCCACGAGTCTCGGGCTCCAGAAAAGGTCAGCGACGGCCCGAGGCGGGCAAGTCGATACCGCCGGCGCCGAACGGCTGGCACCGTGCCAGCCGAACGACGGCGCTCACAAAACCGCGCCAGAGGCCCTGTTCGATGAGGGCCAGGCGGGCATATTCAGAACAGGTCGGAGAGAACCGGCAGGCCGGCGGCAAGAGCGGCGAAAGCCAGCGCTTGTAGCCGAGCAGAAGGGCGATCAGCAGACGCCTCATGCCCGGCCTTTCGGCAGCAGGCTCGCCAGGAGGCGCTCGAGCTCGCGGCGAAATTCGATGAAGGTCGAGTCGGCCGCTCCGGGTTTGAAGTGGGCAATCAGGTCGTTCGCAGGGAGTCGGTGCCGCTCGGGCCAGCGCCGGTAGATCTCCCGCGCCCAACGCTTCAGACGGTGCCGCTCGACGGCGCCGCCGACCTTGCGGCTCGCGGTCTGGCCGAAGCGCGGGGAACCCTGCTCGTTGGTCACGCTGTGGAGGACGAGAAAGGCTCCGCCCTTGCGCCGACCCTCGGCGTAACAGCGGCGGTAATCGTTGGTTTTGCGAAGGGTCTGGCTACGCCTGAATCGCTCGCTGGCCCGGCCCTCTCGAGCCTGCTGAATCTCGCCAGCCAGCGGTGTCTGCGGGGGCTCCGGGTGCTGCGGGTCGCCTGCCGGCACCACGAAAGCGGTCAGACCGTGAGGCGCTTGCGACCCTTGCGGCGGCGACGAGAAAGGACCTTGCGGCCGTTCTTGGTGCTCATGCGCTCGCGAAAGCCGTGCGTCTTCTTGCGGCGGCGATTGTTGGGTTGAAACGTGCGCTTCACGGATGTCCACCTTTCGTTCGAGCCTCTGCGGCCGTCAGCATCGTCGGGGAGCCATTGGAACGGTCATCCCACCCTCTAATAGAGCCGCGCGAGGCCGCCCTACCGCGTTCCGAGCCGCCTATTCTAAGCCAGGGGCGGCCCGGGGTCAAAGCACTGTATGTGGATGTGGCAGGCCCCAACGACCAGACATCTTGTGGCTGCCGGGAAATCGATGGCGGAGAGGGTGGGATTCGAACCCACGGTACCCTTGCGGGCACAACGGTTTTCGAGACCGTCCCGATCGGCCACTCTGGCACCTCTCCGGTAGAGTTACTGCTTGCTTGGCGGAGAGGGTGGGATTCGAACCCACGGTAGAGTTTCCCCTACACACGCTTTCCAAGCGTGCTCCTTAAGCCACTCGGACACCTCTCCGTTCACTGCCGACGTCTCAAAGAACCCCTGGCCCCGAGGCCAGGCCCGTCTCTTCCTGCTGACCGCTGCGCCGCCCGCTAGTTGCGCAGTCCGGCGAAAAACCCCCGCAACAGCGCGCTCGACTCCTCGGCGAGGACTCCCCCCCGCACTTCGAGGCGATGATTCAACCGCGGGTGCCGCACCAGATCGCCCAGCGATTCGGGCGATCCACAAAAGCCGCCCTTCGGGTCCGCCGCGCCGAAGACCACCCGTCGAAGCCTCGCCAAGACCGCCGCCCCGGCGCACATGGCGCAGGGTTCGAGGGTGACGTAAAGGGTGCAGCCGGCCAGGCGCCAGGCGGCGAGCTTCGCCGCCGCCTCGCGGATGGCTTCCATCTCGGCATGCGCGGTCGGATCGCGATCGAGCTCCCGCCGGTTCTGCCCCGACCCGACGAGCTCGCCTTCGCCCGTCACGACCAGCGCCCCGACCGGAACCTCTCCCAGCGCGGCAGCCTGCCCGGCCAGGACGAGCGCGTCCCTCATCCACCGTTCGTCCTGCGCGGAAAGAGCCGCTTCGACCGTCAAACCCGACAATTCTAGCGCAAGAGCGCCGCGGCGCGCTCGCCGCCCGTCCGGCGCCCGCCTGGCGCCCGGAGGACCGGCAGACCGTGGCACGCCGCCAAAAGGCACATCCTCGGCTTTACAGCGCCGCCCGCGGCCATTACGATGCGATCGACCGAGCCGGAAGCGAAGGGTTCAGGTCCTGTGCATCGAACGGTTCCGAACCTCGTCAGGCCCGGAAGGGAGCAGCGATAAGGTCCTCGCTTCGGGTGCCGCAGGAGTGCCGGAACCCTTCGCCTCCGGCTCGACACAATTCCATGGCCTACCAGGTTCTCGCCCGCAAGTGGCGCCCGCAGGACTTCGCGTCGCTCATCGGCCAACAGGCCGTCGTGACGGCGCTTTCGAACGCGCTGCGCGAGGGCCGCATCGCGCAGGCGTATCTGTTCTCCGGCATCCGCGGCGTCGGCAAGACGACCGCCGCGCGCGTCTTCGCGAAGGCGCTCAACTGCGAGCGTGGCACCGCGAACGGGCCGTGCAACGAGTGCCCGACATGCCAGCAGATCACCAAGGGCGCCGACATGGACGTGCTCGAGATCGACGCCGCGACCTACTCGAAAGTCGAGCAGGTGCGCGAGCTCGCCGAGAGCCTGAAGTACGGGCCGGCGCGCGATCGCTACAAGGTCGTCGTGCTCGACGAAGTTCACCGCCTGTCGCGCCAGGCCTTCGACGCGCTGCTGAAGATCGTCGAAGAACCGCCGCCGCGCCTGGTCTTCATCTTCGCCACCACCGAGATCGAAGCCGTGCCGGCGACGATCCTCTCGCGCTGCCAGGAGTTCCACTTCCGCCGGGTCTCGAACGTCGAGGCGGTCGCACACCTGCGCCACATCTGCACCGCGGAGAAGATCGAGGCGAGCGACGCGGCGCTCGCACTGCTCGCCCGCGCCGGCGAGGGTAGCGTCCGTGACTGCGTCGCGCTGCTCGACCAGCTCGCCACCTTCGGCAACGGCGTGGTCGACGAGCAGGAGGCCATCCGCCTGCTCGGCGGCATCGACCTGGCGCTTTTCCAGAGAGCCCTCGTCGGCATCCTCGCCGGCGACACACTGGCCGTTTCGCGCCTCGCCGTGGAGGTCGAAGAGAACGGCTGGGACCCGCGTACGGTGCACGCCCACTTCCTCTCCTTCTGTCGCGACGCCCTGCATCTGGCGCTGGGCGCGGGCGGCGCTGGCGCCGATACCGGGGAGGCGGTGGCTCTCCCCGCCGAAGAGCGCAAGGCGCTCTCCGAAATCGCCCGGCGCGCCGGGTACGAGAATCTCCTGCGTCTCCTGCACCATCTCTTGGGCAGCGAGAGCGCGATCCGCCGCAGCGAGGCGGGGGCGCTGGCACTGGAGATCGCCTGGCTGCGGGCGGCCGAGTTGCCGCGCCTGGTGGCAATCGAGCGCTATCTGGCCGGCGGCGTCGCGGCGCCAGCGTCGGCGCCGACGGCGACGCCGCGGGCCGCCGCGACATCGGCACCGCCCGCCCACGCACCGGAGCCGACGCCCCGCAGGGCCGAACCCGCCACCGCGGCGCGCTCCGCGCCCAGCCCCCCGAGTCCGCCGCTCGCCCCGCTCGCTCCGGCAAGGTCGCCGGCGACGACGGCGGTGCCCGCAGACGAGACCCCCGACGCCGCGCGCCGCGGGCCGGTCGCGCAGGAGAAGGGGCTGCCTGCGAACGCAATCCTGCGGCCCTTCCTCGAGCAGTTGGTGCTCCGCCGCCCGACTCTCGCCGCGCTGCTCGAGGACCCCGCGGCCCTCGCCTGGGACGAAACCCTGCGCACGCTGGTGGTCCACCCGGCGTCGGATTTCGCCGCCTCCTCCCTCAACCGCAACCGCGAGCTCCTCTGCGCCGCCGCCGTCGCGGCGTTCGGCGAGGGTGTCCAGGTTCGCTTCGCGCCGCCGGAATCGCGCACCGCTTCTGCCCACGCCGGGCCGGCAGCCGGCGCCGACGCTGACGCCGCGCGGCACGCCGAAGAGCGCAAGATCCAGGTCGTCGACCATCCGCGGGTGCAGGCGGTGCTCGAGATCTTCGGCGGCGCCGTCGCCCGGGTCGAGGCGCCGACACCCCCGGCGCCTTCGGCCGAAGAGCTGCCGGACGACGAAACTTCCACTTCCGAGGATCCCTTTCGATGAACATCCAGAAGCTCATGAAGCAGGCGCAACAGATGCAGGAGAAGATGCAGCGCGAGCTCGCCGAGCTCGTCGTCGAGGCGACCGCCGGCGGCGGCATGGTGACCGTCCAGATGAGTGGCCACAAACACCTGCTGGCGGTGAAGATCGACCCCGAGGTCATGGACCCCGCCGACCCGTCGATGCTGCAGGACCTGGTGCTCGCGGCGGTGAACGAGGCGACACGCAAGGTGGACGAGGCGATGCAATCGAAGCTCGGCGCCTTCTCCGGCGGCCTGCCGGGGATGATGTAGCGGCCGGGCGGCGCACCCCGCCGCTGGCTCGTTCGCTCCCGTCCTCCCCATGCCCGATCCCCTTCAGACGCTGATCTCGGAGCTCGCCCGGTTGCCCGGGATCGGACCGAAGACCGCCACGCGCCTGGCGCACCATCTCCTGCGCGTGCCGCTCGAGCAGGCGCGCCGGCTCGCCGACGCGGTGATCGAGGTCAAGGAGAAGCTCTTCCACTGCTCGCTCTGCAACGCCATCACCGCCGAGGAGCCTTGCCGCATCTGCAGCGATCCGACCCGCGACCGCACGCGCATCTGCGTGGTCGAGGAGCCGTTCAACATTCAGCCGCTCGAACGCACGAGCGAATTCCACGGTCTCTACCACGTGCTCCTGGGCAGCCTCTCGCCCCAGCGCGGAATCGGTCCGTCGGAGCTGCGCATCGACGGACTCCTCGCCCGGCTGGATGGCCCGCCCCGGATCGCCGAGGTGATCGTGGCGACCAACCCCAATGTCGAAGGCGAGGCCACGGCGCTCTACCTCGCGCGCCTCCTCAAAGCGCGGGTGGAACGGGTCTCGCGTCTCGCTTTCGGGATGCCGGTCGGCGGGGACATCGAGTACACCGACGAAGTCACCCTCGGCCGCTCCCTCGCCGGCCGGCGTGACATCTAGATGGAACCCGTGCTTCCTCGAGGAGACCTCCTGCCGGAGCTCCTCACTCCGCTTCCCGGCCCGGTGAGCCGCGAGCTTTCGCGCACGCTTGCCGGATGCGAAGCGCCGGGGATCAACACCCTGGGCGGTGCCGACGAGCCCGCCCTGGTGTGGCGGGCGGCGTGTGGCGCCAACGTTCTCGACGTCGACGGCAACCGCTTCCTCGACCTCACCTCGGGCTTCGGCGCTGCGGCCATCGGTCACCGCCATCCGCGCGTCGTCGCGGAGATCACCCGCCAGGCGGGCGATCTCCTGCACGGCCTCGGCGATGTCGCCGCACACCCGGCCCGGATCGACCTCGCCGCCCGCCTCTGCGCCCTCGCACCGGTCGATTCGCCGCGCGTCCACTTCGCCGTCTCCGGCGCCGATGCGGTCGAAATCGCCTGGAAGACCGCACTTCTCGCCTCCGGCAGGTCTCGCCTCCTCGCCTTCGATCCCGGCTACCACGGCCTCTCCTTCGGTGCGCTCGCCGCGACTTCCCGCCGCGAGTTCCGCGCGCCGTTCCTCGACCAGCTCTCCTCGCACGTCGACCGGCTACCGTTCGCCTGTCCGCTCGCGCTGGTAGCGGAACATCTCGACTCGTCCACGGCCGCGGTGATCGTCGAGCCGATCGTGGGACGGGAGGGGGTTCTCGTGCCGCCCGAAGGCTGGCTCTCCGGACTCGCGCGGCTTTGCCGCGAGGCCGGCGCCGCCTTGATCCTCGACGAGATCCTCACCGGTTTCGGTCGCACCGGCCGCGACTTCGCCTGCGATCACGAAGCCGTGCGCCCGGATCTCCTGTGCTGCGGCAAGGCTCTCGGCGGTGGCTTGCCGATTGCGGCGGTCGTCGGCCGGGCCGACCTGATGGAGGCCTGGCGCCGCGGCGGCGAGGCCCTCCACACCGGGACCTTCGTCGCCCATCCGCTCGCCTGCGCCGCAGCGCTCGCCACCCTCGACGTCATCGCGCAAGAGCAGCTCGCCCGTCGCGCCGTCGAGATCGGCCGGCGCATCGCCGCGGCGCTCGCGAGTGCGCTGCCGGCCCGCTCCTGCCTGCGCGGTCGCGGCGCCCTGTGGGGTTTGGAGCTGCCCGACGCCGAGAGCGCCGCGAGGCTCGTCGACCGGCTCCGCCAGCGTGGCCTGCTCGCGCTGCGCGGCGGCCCTTCGGGCCGGGTCGTGGAGCTCCTGCCGCCGCTCGTCATCACCCCTGCCCAGCTCGACTTCGCGCTCGCCGTTCTCGGCGAGGCGCTCGCGGAGGTTTCGGAGCCAGCGGAGCCGGCGGCCACCGAGGCTACCGAGCGATGACGCCCGCCTCTCTCAAGTTCGCTTTCATCGGCAGCCACGGCGTCGGCAAGACGACCCTCTGCTACGGCCTCGCCGCCCGCCTGAAGCGCCGCGACGTGGCGCTCGAGATCGTCCACGAGGTGGCGCGGCGCTGCCCGCTGCCGATCAACTCCGGGACCACCGCCGAGGCACAGCGCTGGATCCTGCACACCCAGATCGCCGAGGAGATCCTCGCCTCGGCGCGTTACCCGGTGGTGCTCTGCGACCGCAGCGTCCTCGACAACTACGTCTACTTCCTGCTCGCCGCCGGCTCCGACCCGGCGCTCGACCGCCTGGTCTCCGACTGGCTCGCCGGCTACGACCTGCTGATCCAGGTACCGATCCTCGAAGCACCCCGGGCCGACGGCATCCGCGCCGCCGACCCGAACTTCCAGCGCGCCGTCGACCTCCGCCTGCGCGCCGAGGTGGCGGCGCGCGGAATCGCGACCCTCGACCTCGAGGCGGCGCGCTCCGCCGATTGGCTCGAAGAGGTCGAAGCCCACGCCCTGCGCCGGCTCCGCCCCGCCCAGCTCGAGCTGCTCTAGCGTTCGATCGGCGTCGCCGGCCGCATCGGGCCGAGCGCCGCGTCGCCGGGATAGAGGACACGCTCGAGAAAGAGGCCCGAAGGCGGCGCGGTCGTCTCCGCCGGCTGGAACTGCGCCGGCTTGGACGGATCGAGCAGTCCTTCGAGCGCCGCGAGGGTCAGGGTGCCACCGCCCACCTCGACCAGCGCGCCGACGATCCGCCGCACCATCTTCCACAGGAAGTGCGACGCCACGACGCGCACCAGGATGAGCTCGCCCGCGACCTCCACCTCGCAGCGCTCCACGACCACGATGGTCGAAGTCTGCTCGAGCGGCTTCTCGCAGAAGCGGGCGAAATCGTGCCGTCCGGCGAGGAGCTGGGCCGCGGCGCGCATCGCACCGACATCGAGCGGCCGGCGCACCCACCAGACGAAGCGCTTGGCGAGCGCCGTCCGCCGCCGTGAGATCTGGTAGAGGTAGCTGCGCGAGGTCGCGGTGTGGCGGGCGTGAAAGCGGTCGCCGGCCGGCTCGATCGACAGCAGGTGGATGTCGGCCGGGAGCGCTTCGTTGACGGCGCGCAAGATCTCTTCCCGGCGCAGCTTCCCGGCAGTCTTCACGTGCGCCACCTGCGCCAGGGCGTGCACGCCGGCGTCGGTCCGGCCCGAGCCTGCGAGCTCCACCTTCTCTCCCGCGGCCGCTTCGAAGGCCTGCCGCACCTCGCCGGCGACGGTGCGGGCGTTCTTCTGCTCCTGCCACCCGCGGTAGCGGGTTCCTTCGTATTCGAGGGTCAGACGATAGGTGGGCATTTGGACGCTAGAATAGCCGTACTTTGGGACTCGCTTCGCGGCTCGCTCAGATTCCGCTCTTCGCGCACTTCCGCGCGCCGGAGATCGAAGCGCTCGCCGCCTGCGCCGTCGGGCGTGCTTATGCCGCCCAGGCGGGCATCCTCCGCCAGGGTGAGCCGACGTTGGATGTCTACGTCGTGGATCGCGGCCTGGTCGACATCCAGCGCACCACGCCCTACGGCCAGTTCACCATCGCGCAGCTGGGCAGCGGCCAGCTCTTCGGCGAGACCAGCTTCGTCGACTCGAGCACGCGCTCGGGCGACGCGGTCGCGCACACCGAGACGGCGCTCGTCGCGCTGCAATCGGCGCCGACGCGCGACCTCATCGCACGCGACAAGCGCGTCGCGGTGGCGCTCTACTGGGCGTTCTGGAAAAGCCTCTCGGCGAAGCTGCGCAGCACCAACGAGCAGCTCGGCCGCTTCTTCTCGCAGGGTCCCAGATCCGCCGTCGAGAAGCCCCCGCTCTCGAAGTCGCTGACCGGCGAGTTCCGGCTCGACATCGCGGCCAAGCGCGATCTGTTCGCCGAACAGAAACTCTCGCCGCTCGAAATCAACTTCCTGACCTCGCTCTCCAAGGAGCGCAAGCTCAAAGGCGGCCAGATCGTCTTTCACGAGGGTGATCCGGGTGACGCCATGTACGTCGTGCTCGAGGGGCGGATCCTGATCAGCAAGTTCATCCCCGGCGCCGGCGAAGAGGCCCTGGCGTTTCTCGAACGCGGCGACTACTTCGGCGAGATGGCCTTGATCGACAGCGCGCCGCGCTCGGCGCAGGCGCGGGCCCACGACGGCGGCGCTGTGGTGCTGGCGATTCCGGCCGAAGTAGTGGCGGGGATCCTCGACGTCCGCAAAGTCTCGTCGCTGCCGCTGCTCAAGATCCTCTGTGGCCTGGTCGCGAAGCGCCTGCGCGAGGTCGACGACAAGATCGTCGGCTGGTACATCCTCTCCGGCGGCGAGTCGAATCAGGTCGGCTGACTCGCGGCGCGCGCCAGGACCTTTCTCGCCACGCCGGTGAGCGGCAAGCCGCCGGCCGCCTCGCGGCCCCACCAGTGAAGGTCCGCGGTCGCCGCGCCGTCGCTCGCGCGAGCGCTACCGCCGACCACACCGGGCTCGGCCCCCGCTCCCTCAGCGAGCGTATCGCTCTCGACCCCAGCACCCTCCCCGGCCGGCGCATACACCGCTCGCCGCACCTCGATCGCGAAGCTGCGCGTGGTGATGGCGTGGCGCAGCCGGGTGACCTCCGCGCCGAGCGTCCAGAAGCCGCCGAAGGCTGCCGCCAGCTGCGCTTCGGGCGCCGCCGGCCCGCCCAGGTCGACCGCCGGAAAATCCCACAGCCCGGCGAGCTGCCCGGCGGACGGGCTCCGCCTGAAGAGCAGAACCCTTCCCCTCACCTCAACGAAGGCCACGAGCTGGCGGACGCGTTCAGCAGCGGGGCGCGGCTCGCTCGCCGGAAAGCTCTCCGCCGCTGCGAGCGCGCGGGCCTGACAACCTTCGGCCAGCGGGCAGACGGTGCAGCGCGGGGACCGCGGCGTGCAGACGGTCGCACCGAGCTCCATCAGGGCCTGGTTGCTGTCGCCTGGGCGGGCCGGGTCGAGAAAGCCCGCCGCGATAGCGAGCAGGGCGCTGCGGTCGCTCCGGCGCTTCGCCCCGGCGCTCCTGGCGGCGTAGCGGCAGACGACGCGCTCGACGTTGCCGTCGAGCACCGGAACCACTTCGGCGAAGGCGATGCTGGCGATCGCCGCCGCGGTGTAGGGCCCGATCCCCGGCAGGAGCTCGAGCTCGCGGGCCGTGCGGGGAAGGGCGCCGCCTTCGGCGACGATCGTCCTCGCCGCCGCCAGCAGCGCGCGGCAGCGCCGGTAGTATCCAAGCCCCGACCAGAGGGCGAGGACCTCGGCCTCGTCGGCCTCCGCCAGACTCGCGACGTCGGGAAAGCGCGCCAGGAAGCGCAGGTAGTAGGGCCTCGCGGTCTCGACCCGGGTCTGCTGGAGCATGATCTCTGAAATCCAGACGCCGTAGGGGTCGACGACCGGAAAACTGGACGCGCCCGGCGGGCTGTCCTCCCGGCGCCAGGGGAGGGCCCGCTTGTGGCGGTCGAACCAGGCCAGGAGTGCCTCACCGGGCTGCATGTTTGGCAGTGTATCCGCCCGGCATCGGCCGCTATTGGGGATAAATTCGCGAAAACGGCCAAATCGACCGGCCGCCAGAAAGGAATCGGCCCCGGTCGAAACCGGGGCCGAAGAAAAGAACCGCATGCGGGAGGTTCCGAGTTGGTTGGCTCTTAAGTGGCTATACCCCTGTTACTTAGGGGATCTAGGCGGGGCTTGAAGAGGGGTGGAGATCAACCGGATCTCGAAACTTCTGGGTGGGGTGATATTGGGGAAGTGGAACCTCCTCGCGCACGGTGATGACTCTGCTCTAACTGGTTAGCAAAACGGGTGCCAGTCCCCGCTTATTCCTGATCCCCCCTCCTTGCCCCAAGGGGCAGCGTTCTGGCGCGCGCGTCACCTTCGAAGTCCGGCGCCCACCGGCAGCGGCGCCGCGCAGGCCGCTCCCAGGCCGCCGCGAGCCGCCCGGCCGCGCAGAACGCGCTATCTTCCGGGGTTGGAGAATCGTCACCAATGCGAAGGCTCTTCTTTCTTCTGCTCCTCGTCACCCTGGTCGGTCTCGTCGTCGCTGGCGGCAGCTACCTCTTGCTGCAGCGCGCAGAGGCGCCCGGCTGGGGCAGCGACAAGATCCTCACTCTCACCCTCGACCGGCCGCTGCGCGAACAGGCCCTCGAGCCCACCTTGCCGTTCCTGGATCCCGAGGAGCAGGCCTCGCTCGCCCTGCTTTACCGCGGATTTCTCGCCGCCCGCACCGATCCGTCCGTGGTCGGCGTCGCGCTCTACATTCAGGACGCCTCCTTCGGCCTGGCCAAGGCGCAGGAGTTTCGCCGCCAGATCGCCGAGCTCGACAAGGCCGGCAAGCCCGTCCACTGCTTTCTCGAGACGGCCGGCGAAGGCGGCAACGGGACGCTCGAGTACTACCTCGCCTCGGCCTGCACGTCGCTCGCCCTTGCCCCGGCGGGCGAGATCAACCTGCTTGGCCTCTACGCTGACGGTCTCTTCCTGCGTGGCGGGCTCGAGAAGCTCCGCATCGAGCCGAGCTTCCTGACCGCCGGCGAGTTCAAGAGCGCCGCCGAGATCTTCACCGAAGTCCGCCATTCGCCGGCCGCGAAGGTCGCGCTCGACGCCCTGCTCGACAGCTTCTTCAGCCAGATCGTCGACGGGATCGCGGCCGCGCGCGAACGCGATGCCGAGACGGTCCGGGCCTGGGTGGACGCCGCGCCCGTCTCTGCCGCGGAGGCCCTCGAGAAGGGCCTGGTCGACGAGCTCGCCTACCCGGACGAGTTCCGCGACGGCCTCGACGCGCTCGGCGACGGCGCCGGGGAGGATGCCGAGCGCGTCGATTTCCTCGACTACGCGCGCGGTGTGAGCCGCCACCTCGCGGGCGGCAAGCGCATCGCCGTGCTCTTCGCCCAGGGCGCCATCGTGCGCGGCGGCAGCGGGGGGGACTCGTTCGCGAGCGAGTCCTTCCTGGGCTCCGACGACATGGCCGGGGAGCTGCGCGCGCTCGCCGACGACGACTCGGTGGTGGCGGTCGTGCTGCGCATCGACAGCCCGGGCGGCTCGGCCCTCGCCTCTGACCTGATCCTGCGCGAGGTCGAGCAGCTGCGCGCCAGGAAACCGGTCGTCGCCTCGATGTCCGACGTCGCCGCCTCGGGCGGTTATTACATCGCCGCCCGCGCCACCCGGATCGTCGCCGAGCCGGCGACGATCACCGGCTCGATCGGCGTCGTGACGGGCAAGCTCGCGACCGGCCGCTTTCAGGAGGAGCTTCTGGGCATCACCCACGATCCCCTGCAGCGCGGCGCCAACGCCGACCTCTACTCCGGTCTCAAGCCGTTCGACGAGCGCCAGACCGCGGTGCTGCGGCGCCGCGTGAACGAGATCTACGGCCGCTTCCTCGACCATGTCGCGGAGGGCCGCAAACTCTCGCGCGCCGCCGTCGAGGCGGTCGCCGAAGGACGGGTCTGGACCGGCGCGGACGCCCTGGCCGTCGGCCTCGTCGACGAGCTGGGCGGGATCGACCGCGCCATCGCTCTGGCTCGCGAGCAGGCGGAGGTGCCGGAGTCCGACCGTCTGCCGCTGGTCTTCCTGCCCAAGCCGCCGAGCTTCTGGGAGCTCTTCTCCACCGACTCCGGCCCCGGCCTCGAGGCCCGCCTGCTGGCTCTCGTCGAGGCCCGCCTGGCCGGTGAGCTGGCCGGCCGCCTGGGGGCGCGCTACGGCGCGGCGCTGCCGCCCCCGGTCGCCCGCCCCCGCCTCGAGCTCGAGATCGACGGCGGCTGGCAGGCGCTCGCCCAGGGACTATGAGGCCGCGGAACCCGTCTCGCTACCTGCGATATAGTCCAGCTCCCAGTTCCGACGGAGCTCTGCGCCCCGAAAAAGATTTCCGCAAACTGTGGAAAACCTGTTGATTTTCAAGCCCCCTCCGTGCCTTCACCCTCCTCCCCCCCCGACAACGGCTACTGGCCCCGCTTGCAGGAACGCCTGCGCGCCATCCTCGAGCCCGAAGAGTTCGGCACCTGGTTCGCGCCGCTCGTCCTCAAGAGCGAAGGCGAAACCGGAGTCGTCCTGGTCGCTCCCAACGAACGCTTCGTCCACACTCTCGAAGAGAGCTTTCGCGAAACGCTCGATCGCGAGTCCGGACTGCTGTTCGATGAGTTCTTCTCGGTCTCCGTGGTCGCGGAGGAGGTCGCGCGCAGCGGCCCTTCCGGCGGCGCGGGGCTCGGCTCCCCGGGGCCTTCGGTCCCGACCGGAGACCGGCTCAACCCGAAGTACACCTTCGAGACCTTCGTCGTCGGCAACTCGAACCAGTTCGCGCATGCCGCAGCCCGGGCGGTCGCCGAGAGCCCCGCGCACAGCTACAACCCGCTTTTCCTCTACGGCGGCGTCGGTCTCGGCAAGACCCATCTCCTGCACGCCATCGGGCACCAGGTCCTGCGCCGCCGGCCGGAGCTCAAGGTCCTCTATTTCACCGCCGAACAGTTCGTCAATCAGCTGATCAACTCGCTGCGCTTCAAGTCGATGCACTCCTTCCGCGAGCGCTATCGCTCGATCGACGTCCTGCTGGTGGACGACATCCAGTTCCTGGCCAACAAGGAGCGCACGCAGGAGGAGTTCTTCCACACTTTCAACACCCTCTACACCAGTCAGCGCCAGATCATCCTCTCCTCCGACTCGTCACCGCGGAACATCCCGGCGATCGAGGAGCGCCTGCGGTCGCGTTTCGAGTGGGGCCTGATCGCCGACATCCAGGCGCCGGATCTCGAGACCAAGGTGGCGATCCTGCGCCGCAAGGCCGATCAGGACGGCGTCGCCCTGCCGGACGACGTCGCGCTGTTCATCGCCTATCAGGTGAAATCGAACGTCCGCGAGCTCGAAGGAATGCTCAACCGGGTGGTCGCCTTCTCCTCGTTGACCGCGAAACCCCTGTCGCTCGAGCTCGCCAAGGAGACGCTCAAGGACATCCTCCCCGAGGAGGGCCGGCGCGCCACCGCCGCCGACATCATCAAGTTCGTCGCCCGGCACTACGGGCTCAAGGTCAGCGAGATCAAGTCGAAGTCGAACTCGAAGCAGATCGCCTTCCCGCGCCAGGTGGCGATGTTCCTCTGCAAGGAGCTGACCGACCTCTCCTACCCGGAGATCGGCCGCCAGTTCAACGACAAGCATCATTCGACGGTGATGTACTCGGTCGACAAGATCCTCAAGTTGAGGGCGACCGACGCCGAGCTCGAGCGGACTCTCGACGGTATGACCAAGCACCTCGGCTGAAGCCCCGGCACTCTCGCTGCCCCTGCCGGAGAAGCTGCGGAAAACCGGTGGAGACACTGCGCAAATCCCAGCGCGGCTCTTTTTTCCGCCGCTCTTCGAGCGCTCTCCACAGGTCCGCTTCCACAGCCCTACCCGGTGGAGCGCCTTTCCTGGCGGGCCTCGAGCGAGCTTTCCGCAGATCCGCCGGGAACGACGTACGACTACGGCTATGTTATGTTTTCCCCTCCTAGTACCCGGAGCCTTTAGCGGAGAAACAAGCTATGGAACTACGCCTTCGGCGTGACCTCTTCCTCGCAGAACTCAGTCCGATGCAGGGGATCGTCGAACGTCGCACGACGATCCCGGTGCTGTCGCACATCCTCCTCAAAGCCTCGGGCAAGAGCCTTCAACTCGCGGCCACGGATCTCGATGTCTCGCTGACCAGCGCGGTCCCCGCGGAGGTCGAGAGCGAAGGGGCGCTCGCCGTCCAGGCGAAGAAGTTCACCGAGATCGTGCGCTCCGTGGTTGCCGAAGAGGTGAGGCTCAAGGTCGAGGACGAGCGGACTCTCCTCATCCAGGCGGGCAAGGCGCGATTCCGGATGCACGGTCTGCCGGCGGCCGACTTCCCGTCGCTGCCGACGGTCGAGGGCAAGCCGAAGATGGAGGTACCGCTCGGGAGCCTGCGCCGACTGGTCGGGAAGATCCTCTTCGCCGTCTCGGGTGAAGACTCGCGCTTCCAGCTCTCCGGGGCGCTGCTCAAGATCAAGGCGAAGTCGGTCGAGTTGGTGGCCACCGACGGCCACCGCCTGGCCCTCATCGAGTCGCCGCACGAGTTCAAAGGCGCCGTGGAGGATGCTGTTCTGGTGCCGCGCAAGGCGCTCCAGGAACTGATGCGCATGGAGGGCGAAGGCAATGTCCTCTTCCGGCGCGGTGAGCACCACCTGTCGTTCTCCGTCGGCGGGCGCGAGATGACCTGCCGGGTGCTCGAGGGAAGTTTCCCCGACTACGACCGGGTGATTTCACGCGGCAACGACAAGAAGGCGGTTCTCGACAGGAAGCCGCTGGCCGAAGCCGTGCGCCGCGTGGCGATCATGACCGGCGAAAGGAATCGTGGGGTGCGCCTCGAGTTCTCCGGTGGCGAGCTCGCCATCGCGGCCGCCAATCCCGACCTCGGCGACGCCAGCGAGAGCCTCGGTTGCGAGGTCACCGGCGGCGACATCAAGATCGGCCTCAATCCCGACTATCTGGGCCACTTCCTCGACGCGGTCGAGACCGACAAGGTGCTGCTCGAGTTGAAGGACGAAAACAGCCAGTGCGTCGGCTCGCCGCAGCCGGAAGAGGGCAAAGGGGTGGCCGGAGAGCGCTACCTCTGCGTCATCATGCCGATGCGCATCTGAAGCCCGCGTCGGCAGCCTCTCCGGCAGTGCAGACGGAAGCTCCACTCGAGACGCCCGCGACGAGAGAAGAACCCGGCGCGCTCCGCCGCCTTCGTCTGGCGCGTTTTCGCAGCCTTGCGCCGACCGACTGGCACCCCGCAGGCGGCTGGAATCTCGTTCATGGCGCCAACGGCTCCGGCAAGAGCAGCCTCCTCGAAGCGCTCTACCTCGTCGCCACCGGCAAGAGTTTTCGCACCGCCAACCTGAGCGAGTGCTGCTCGCGCTCTGGCCCGGGTGAGGCGGGCTTTCTCGTGCGAGCCGAGGTCGAACGCGAAGGCTCCTGGGACCTCGCGGTGGTCTTTTCCGAGGGCAGCAGGAGCTTGAGCCTCCAGGACAAGCCGTCGGCGCTCGCCGCCCACCTGGCGCTCTTGCCGGTCGTCGTCTGGAGCGAGGCCGAGCGCGAGCTCGTGGCCGGTCCGGCGGCGGCGCGCCGCCGCTTCCTCGACCGCGCGGCGCTGCTGCTCCAGCCCGCGCGCCTCGCCGAGCACGCCGAGCTCCACCGTGTGCTGGCGCAGAAGCGCCATCTCCTGGCCGGCAACGCCAGAGCGGGGAGACACGCCGGGGCTGCCGAGCTCACTGCGTGGAACGAGCTCCTGGCGCCCCTCATCGCGCGCCGCGCGCAAGCCCGGGCCGAGCTCGTGCAGCGCCTTGGGGGCGCCGCGACCGCACTCCTTGCGGCCCACGGCGCGGACCTGCCGCCGCTCGAGCTCACCTATCAGCCATCGCCCCCCGAGGCGCCCGAGGGTAGCGCCGCGGTGGCTGCGGCGCTCGACCGGGCCGTCGCGCGCGAGCGCGAGCGCGGCCAGCCGCTCCTCGGGCCGCAACGCGACCGCGTCGAGATCGCCATGGACGCCGCCGCGGCGCGCCGCTTTGCTTCGGCCGGAGAGCGCAAGGTCGTGGCCCTGGCGCTCCTCGCCGGCCTCACGAGCCTCCTCGTCGCCGCCGGTCGCGGGCCGCTCGTACTCCTCGACGATCTCGACGCCGAGCTCGACCGCTCGCGGCTCGCTCTCGCGGCGGCGCTCTTCGCCGGCCAGGCGCAGACGATCGCCACGACCAGCCGGCCGGAGCTCTTCGGCGCATCGCCCTCGGGACCGCGCTGGGGCCTCGCGAAGGGCGTTCTGGGCCCCGGCTGAGAGGGTCGCGCCGCCGCCCCGGGGCGGGTACCGGCGCGAGTCGTAAGAGAGCCGCAACACGGCCGCACAGGAAGCCGGCGAGCGCGCCCATAAACGTCTTGTTTTCAACGCTTTGCTGCTTGTTTGACAGGGCGGCCATGTGATACAGTTTTGCGGTTCGACAAGCCTCCGGAGAACCCCACTTTGGCCAAGCCTCAAACCCCCCAGCAAGCCTCCTATACCGCCGAGGACATCAAGGTCCTCAAAGGGCTCGAAGCGGTCCGCAAGCGCCCCGGTATGTACATCGGCGACACCGACGACGCCTCGGGCCTGCACCACATGGTCTTCGAGCTCGTCGACAACTCGATCGACGAGGTCCAGGCCGGCTACGCGACCGCAGTCGAGGTCACGATCCACTCCGACAACAGCGTCACGGTGGAGGACGACGGGCGCGGTATTCCGGTCGACCTGCACAAGGGCGAGAACCGCTCGGCCGCCGAAGTGATCATGACGGAGCTCCACTCCGGCGGTAAGTTCGACAACAACGTCTACAAAGTCTCGGGAGGCCTCCACGGCGTCGGCGTCTCGGTGGTGAACGCGCTCTCGGTGCTCCTCGAGCTCGAGATCAAGCGCGACGGCCAGGTCTGGTTCCAGACCTTTCGCCGCGGCAAGCCAGACTCGCCGATCGCCGCGATCGGCAAGTCGAAGAAGACCGGCACCAAGGTGCGCTTCATCCCCGACAACGAGATCTTCACGGTGCTCGAGTTCAGCTTCGACACTCTCGCCCAGCGCCTGCGCGAGCAGGCGTTCCTCAACAAGGGCGTGAAGATCCACCTGAAGGACGAACGCACGGACAAGGAGACCTCGTTCGAGTATGCGGGCGGCATCGCCTCGTTCGTCGAGCATCTCAACAAGAACAAGAGCGCGCTGCATCCGAAACCGATCTACTTCGAGGAGGTCAAGAAGGACGCCGGCCCCGAGGAGCGCTGCGAGGTCGCGCTGCAGTGGAACGACAGCTACGGCGAGCAGATCTACTCGTTCACCAACACGATCAACAACCGCGACGGCGGCACCCACCTCGAGGGCTTCAAGGCGGCGCTGACGCGCACGATCAACTCCTACGCCCAGAACTCCGGGCTCTCGAAGCAGCTGAAAGAGACGACGCTCTCGGGCGACGACGTGCGCGAAGGTCTGACCGCCGTGGTCTCGGTGCGGATCCACGATCCGAAGTTCTCCTCCCAGACCAAGGACCGCCTGGTCTCCTCCGAGATCAAGGGCTGGGTGCAGCAGGTGATGAACGACAAGCTCGGCACCTTCTTCGAGGAAAATCCCGGGGTAGCGAAGCGGATCATCGAAAAGTGCGTCGACGCCGCCCGGGCCAGAGAGGCTGCCCGCAAGGCTCGCGAGCTCACGCGTAGAAAGGGCGTTCTGGACGCCTCGAACCTGCCCGGCAAGCTCGCCGACTGCTCGGAGAGGAACCCCGAGTTCGCCGAGCTCTTCCTGGTCGAGGGCGACAGCGCCGGCGGCACCGCGAAGATGGGGCGCGACCGGAAGTTCCAGGCGATCCTGCCGCTCCGCGGCAAGATCCTGAACGTCGAGAAGGCGCGCTTCGACAAGATGCTGGGCTCCGAGGAGATCAAGACGATCATCACGGCGCTCGGCACGAGCATCGGCCGCGAAGACTTCGACATCCTGAAGCTGCGATACCACAAGCTCATCATCATGTGCGACGCCGACGTCGACGGCTCGCACATCCGCACGCTGATCCTCACCTTCTTCTACCGCCAGATGGGCGAGCTCATCAGGCGCGGCCACCTCTACATCGCGCAGCCGCCGCTCTACAAGGTCGCCGAAGGCAAGCGCGACAGCTACCTGAAGGACGACCGCGAGTATCGGGCGTTCCGGGTCGAGCGGATCCAGAACGGCTGGGAGCTCACCCTCGACGGCGGGAAGCCCATGCGCGGACCGAAGCTCGGCCAGTTCATCGAGCGCGTCGAGGCGTTCCGCGAGAATTTGGCGAAGCTCACCGACCGCGGCTTTCCGGAAGACGCCCTGCGCGTCGCGCTCCTGGGCGGTCTCACCGACAAGAAGGCGCTCGCCGACAAGGCGAAGCTGCGCGAAGTGGCGCACATCATCGAGGCCTCGGGCTTCATGGGGGTCGAGGTCGCAGAGGACGTCGAGCACGGCACCGGCATCATCTCGTTCCGCTCGCGGCGCGACGGCGTCGACCGCGACGTGCGGATCGACTGGAACCTGCTGACCTCGGCCGAGTACCGCCAGTTGGCCGGCAACACCTACGGCATTGAAGCCATCGCCGCCAAGCACTTCGCGGTGCGCAAGGTCGAAGAGCCCGGCTCGAAGAAGGAGGCGGCGGACGCCACCGAGCACGAGACCCTCGACGAGGCGATGGCCAAGCTCTACACCGGCGCCGAGAAGGGCCTCTCGATCCAGCGCTACAAGGGCCTCGGAGAGATGAACGCCGAACAGCTCTGGGAGACCACCATGGACCCCCAGCGCCGCCGCCTCCTCCAGGTCCGAGTCGAAGACGACATCGAAGCCGACGGCATCTTCACCATCCTCATGGGCGACCAGGTCGAACCCCGCCGCCAGTTCATCGAACAAAACGCCCTGAACGTGAAGAACCTCGACGTGTGACGTGCCGGAGATCAGTCGCTTTCTTGGAATCGTGATTGGAATGTTCTATCGGGAGCACGCGCCGCCGCACTTCCATGCCGTCTACGGTTCCTACGAGATCACGGTAGGAATCGAGAGCGGGGTCGTGCGCGGTGAGTTTCCGACGCGAGCCCTCCGTCATGTGCTGGACTGGAGCGCACAGCACAAAGAGGAGCTCATGGAGAACTGGGAAAAGGCGCGCAAGTTCGAGGCGCTCTCGCCGGTCGAGCCGCTGGAGTGACCATGTTCCCTCGCCCGACGGAAGTACGCTATCTCGAAGGTTACCGCTTCTGGTTGCGCTTCGATGATGGGGTCGAAGGTGAAATCGACCTCGCCGGCGAGTTGGGAGGCAAGATCTTCGAGCCTCTTCTCGACACCGATTTGTTCGCGCAGCTCTCGCTCCATCCAGAGTTCAGAACGGTCGTCTGGCCGAACGGGGCCGATCTCGCGCCCGAGTTCCTCCACGACCGACTGACGAGCCGACGCTCTGAGGTAGCCGAGCCTTGAAGCAGCACATGGTTGGACTCTTGCTGAAGAGGACTGAATGACCGAGAACACGATGCTTCCTTTCGAGCGGCCGGTGCAGGTCGATATCGAAGAGGAGATGAAGAGGAGTTACCTGGATTACGCGATGAGCGTGATCATCGGCAGAGCCCTGCCGGACGTGCG